>NZ_JBIMLI010000035.1:0-37943 GCF_051859755.1 Limnospira sp. | reverse complement strand
CGACCTATACTATGGCTGGAGCAATCCTGTCAAAGCAAGTTGGGTCTATGAATGAAGAATCCCCTCGCCTTTAGGCAGGAGAGTGTCAAGATTTGTTAAGATTATTAAGAGGATTTCAATTCCCTGCATATAGGCTCTCAATAACCTGATAGACTTGAACACTGGGAGTGCTTAGGGGCGGGTTCACAAATAACCGGTTGCAAATAGAGGCTGTTTACTGAACCAGCCCCTACCATCAGGCAGTCTCAGATGTTGGGAGGATAAAACTCGTGGATAACGCTATTGGTTTAGAGATTATTGAGGTAGTCGAGCAAGCGGCGATCGCTTCGGCTCGATGGATGGGTAAAGGCGAAAAAAATACCGCCGACCATGTGGCTGTGGAAGCCATGCGCCAACGGATGAATCAAATTCATATGCGCGGTCGTATCGTCATCGGTGAAGGGGAGCGCGATGAGGCTCCTATGCTCTACATTGGTGAAGAGGTAGGTATCTGCACCCAGGAAAATTCGGCGACCTTTTGTAACCCAGAAGAATTGGTAGAAATTGACATCGCCGTTGACCCCTGCGAAGGAACTAACCTGGTAGCCTACGGTCAAAATGGCTCGATGGCTGTGCTGGCTATTTCTGAGAAGGGGGGACTTTTTGCGGCTCCTGATTTCTACATGAAGAAACTAGCAGCCCCTCCGGTAGCTCGTGGTCATGTTGATCTTAACAAATCAGCTACAGAAAACCTCCAGATTATCTCGGACTGCATGGGTCGCGCGGTTGAGGAATTAGTGGTTGTGGTTATGGATCGCCCCCGCCACAAGGAACTGATTAAGGAAATTCGGGAAGCTGGTGCTAGGGTTCGTCTGATTAGTGATGGGGATGTGTCCGCAGCTATCTCCTGTGCTTTCTCTGGAACTAACATTCATGCTCTGATGGGTATTGGTGCGGCTCCTGAAGGGGTGATTTCTGCTGCTGCTATGCGCTGTCTGGGGGGTCACTTCCAAGGACAATTGATCTACGACCCAGAAGTCGTCAAGACTGGTCTGATCGGTGAAAGCAAGGAAAGCAACATCGCTCGCTTGAAAGATATGGGGATTGAAAATCCTGATAAGGTCTATAATGCAGAAGAACTGGCTAACGGCAGAACTGTTCTATTTGCGGCCTGTGGTATTACTTCTGGTACTCTGATGGAGGGGGTTCGCTTCTTCGGTGGCGGCGCTCGGACTCAGAGCTTGGTAATTTCCTCTCAGTCGAAAACGGCTCGCTTTGTAGATACTATCCATATGTTTGAGAAGCCGAAAAATATTCAGCTTCGCTAGTTTCCAGTCGGGAAACGGGATCAGGGAAATTGCACAGATTTTGTGAATTTCTGTGGGCTGAAAGCAGAAACACCGGAGATGGCTGAAACCTGATCCCATGCACTAATAAAAAAACCGAAACACTAAACCGTTTTATGAATATTGCAGTCGTAGGTCTTAGTCACAAAACGGCTCCAGTTAACGTCCGTGAACAACTCAGTATTCCAGAACCTCAGATAGAAGGGGCGATCGCGCATTTGTTGAGCTATCCTCATTTGGAAGAGGTGGCGATTCTTAGTACCTGTAATCGCTTGGAAATCTATTTGGTCACAGTTGAGGCTCAACCGGGAATTAGGGAAGTGACTCAGTTTCTGTCGGAGTCGAGTCAACTACCCCTGGCTGAACTGCGTCCCCATCTATTTACGCTTCTCCATGATGATGCAATTATGCACCTAATGCGAGTGGCGGCGGGATTGGATAGTTTGGTTCTGGGAGAAGGACAGATCCTCGCCCAAGTTAAGCAAACTCACAAGTTGGGTCAGCAATACAAGGGAATAGGGCGCATTCTCAATCGTTTATTTAAACAAGCGTTGACGGCTGGGAAACGGGTGCGGACAGAAACTAGCATTGGTACCGGGGCGGTTTCTATTAGTTCTGCGGCTGTGGAATTGGTGCAGATGAAAGTTCAGGATATGTCTGATTACCGAGTGGCTATTGTTGGGGCGGGTAAAATGTCTCGCCTATTGGTACAACATCTGCTCTCTAAGGGGGCTAACCACATCTCTATTATAAATCGTTCGTTAAAGCGATCGCAAGAGTTGGCGGGTCAATTTAGAGAAGCGGATTTGAACTTGTGTCCTCTGTCGGAAATGATGGCTGTTGTGGCTAATTCCGATATCGTCTTTACTAGCACAGGTGCGACGGAACCGATTTTAGATCGGGCTAAATTAGAGACTACTTTAGCGCCTAACCAGTCTCTAATGTTGGTGGATATTTCTGTTCCTCGGAATGTGGCGGCTGATGTCACGGAGTTACCAGGAATTCAGGCGTTTAATGTGGATGACTTAAAGGCGGTGGTAGCCCAAAACTACGAAAGCCGCCGCCAAATGGCGCAGGAGGCGGAGGTTCTTCTGGAAGAAGAGGTGGAAGCCTTTGATGTCTGGTGGCGGAGTTTGGAAACGGTTCCGACCATTAACTGTCTGCGCGATAAGATTGAAGGCATTAGAGAACAGGAACTGGAAAAAGCCCTATCTCGTTTGGGATCGGAATTTGCCGAAAAGCATCAGGAGGTTATTGAAGCCCTGACTAGGGGTATTGTCAATAAAATTCTCCATGATCCTATGGTACAATTGCGATCGCAGCAGGATATTGAAGCCCGCCGCCGGGCTATGCAAACCCTGCAAACTCTCTTTAACCTTGACCCAGAAGCTATATCTGGTCAACAATACAGTTAGACTATCAACGGATTCAGTCCCCCCCGTCCTCCATAAAAGGGGTTTGGGGTGGGTCTGGGCTGGTCACACCACAGGAAAAACAGGCTCTACAGCCTTGAATAGTAGCGGTTACGATGACCGCCAGGGGCGAGAATAACTAATAATCTAATCAACTACTGTAATTTATGCCTTGATGTGGCAAAATATTTAGGAACGAGTAATCAGCTTAAACTGTCGATTAATCTGCTATGACTGCAACTATTCCCACACTAGCGCCCCAATACGACCCTTTCTCCACCGAAGCCAAATGGCAGCAATACTGGGAACAGAAGCAGGTCTTTAAAGCAGACCCTAACCATCCAGGTGAACCCTACTGTATCATGATTCCCCCCCCCAACGTGACGGGAAGTCTCCACATGGGTCACGCTTTCAATAATTCCCTGATTGATGCGTTAATTCGCTATCATCGGATGCGCGGTTATAATACGCTATATTTACCGGGAACTGATCACGCTAGTATAGCAGTACAGACTATTTTAGAGCGACAATTGCGAGAAGAAGGTAAAACTCGCTATGATTTGGGCAGGGATAAGTTTTTAGACCGGGCTTGGCAGTGGAAACAAGAGTCCGGTGGTACAATTGTTAATCAATTGCGACGTTTGGGGGTGTCCTGTGACTGGACTCGTGAACGGTTTACGCTGGATGAAGGATTATCAAAAGCGGTAATTGAAGCCTTTGTGCGTTTGTATGAAGATGGCTTAATTTATCGGGGTGAATATTTGGTGAATTGGTGTCCCGCTAGTGAGTCGGCGGTGTCGGATCTGGAAGTGGAAAATAAGGAAGTTAATGGCAATTTATGGCATTTTCGCTACCCTCTGAGTGATGGTAGTGGGTTTGTGGAAGTGGCGACTACTCGCCCGGAAACTATGTTAGGTGATACGGCTGTGGCGGTTAATCCTAAGGATAAACGCTATCAAAATTTGATTGGTAAAACTCTGACTTTACCAATTATGAATCGGGAAATTCCTATCATTGGGGACGAGTTAGTTGATCCAGAATTTGGGACGGGTTGCGTTAAGGTTACTCCCGCCCATGACCCCAATGATTTCGAGATGGGAAAAAGGCATAATTTGCCGATGATTAATATTATGAATAAAAACGGTTCTTTGAATGAAAATAGCGGACCGTTTGTCGGACAAGATAGGTTTGTGGCGCGGCGAAATGTGGTGAAACGCTTGGAAAGCGAAGGGTTTTTGGTGAAAATAGAAGACTATAGCCATTCTGTACCTTATAGCGATCGCGGAAAAGTTCCGGTTGAACCGCTATTATCTACTCAGTGGTTTGTCAAGATTAGACCGTTGGCTGATCGCGCTTTGGTATCTTTGGATAATCAACATAGCCCGAATTTTGTCCCCCAAAGATGGCAAAAAGTCTATCGTGACTGGTTGGTGAAATTAGAAGATTGGTGCATTTCTCGTCAACTGTGGTGGGGACATCAAATTCCGGCTTGGTATGCGGTGAGTGAAACTGGGGGAGAAATTACTGATCATACTCCTTTTCTGGTGGCGCGGACAGCAGCAGAAGCACAGGAAAAAGCGATCGCCTCCTTTGGAGAAGGGGTAAAACTTCAGCAAGATCCCGATGTTCTCGATACCTGGTTTTCCTCTGGTTTGTGGCCGTTTTCGACTTTGGGATGGCCGGAAAAAACCCCCGATTTGCAAACCTATTACCCGACGAATACTCTGTCTACTGGGTTTGATATCATCTTTTTCTGGGTGGCTAGAATGACGATGATGGGGGGATATTTTACCGACCAAATGCCTTTTCAAACCGTTTATATCCATGGTTTAATCCTGGATGAAAATGGCAAAAAGATGTCGAAATCAGCGGGAAATGGTATCGACCCCTTATTGTTGATTGATAAATATGGGACTGATGCGCTGCGTTATACTTTAATGCGGGAAGTGATCGGCGCAGGACAGGATATCCGTTTAGAGTATGACCGCAGCAAGGATGAGTCGCCGTCGGTGGAGGCTTCCCGGAATTTTACTAATAAACTCTGGAATGCCGCCCGGTTTGTGTTGATGAACCTGAAAGGACAAACTCCCGCACAATTGGGAACACCGAATTTGGAGGAGTTGGAATTAAGCGATCGTTGGATTTTGTCTCGGTTTAACCAAACTGTCAAGCAAACTTGTGATTATATGAATGCTTACAGTTTAGGGGAAGCCGCCAAGGGCTTATATGAGTTTATTTGGGGTGATTTTTGCGACTGGTATATTGAATTAGCCAAGTATCGTTTACAGGGAGATGGCGGCGTTTCTCAGAAAGTAGCCCAGCAGGTACTCGCCTACATTTTAGAAGGCATTTTAAAGCTATTACATCCTTTTATGCCACACATTACCGAGGAAATTTGGCACACCTTAACCCAAACCGGGGAACAAGATTGTTTGGCGGTGCAGACTTATCCAGTATTGCAAGAACAGATGATCAGTTCCGACTTAGAAACCGATTTTGATTTAATTATCGGCACAATTCGCACTCTCCGAAATTTGCGCGCCGACGCTGATATTAAACCCAAGGTGAAAGTTACCGCGATTCTGCAAAGTGAAAATGCCAAAGAAAGGGAGATTTTGCAGCGGGGAGAGGTCTATATTAATAAAATTGCTGGGGTGGATAACTTGGTGATTACAGAAGCCCTAACCGGAAATGAAGGTCAAACTATCGCCGGGGTAGTCGGGACTATTCAAGCCTTAATTCCTTTGGCTGGGGTAGTTGATTTACCAGCCTTGAAGCAACGAACCGAGAAGAAATTGGCAAAAATTCAGAAAGAAATTGACAGCTATACCAAGCGTTTAAGTAATCCTAATTTTGTCGATAAAGCCGACCCGCAGGTTGTACAGGGGGCGCGAGATGCTTTAGCAGAAGCTGAGAAACAAGCAGAAATTCTCCAAAGCCGTTTGAGTGGTTTCTAGGGTTTTCCTAACTGTGGGGAATTTTCCCCACTGACCATCATCTATGTACTCAAAAAGTATTTGGGAGTTCCAAATATTGTTAACAGATGCAATCTCCGAGCCATATCCTCCCAATACCCCTACCATAGCAGAGTCATAAAAATCTAAAACTCTCACACTTAAATTATTCATGAAAATCAAGGTTCAAAATTTAGGTGTTATCAAACAAGCCGAACTCGAGTTAGGAGATCTCACGATTATTTGTGGGGAAAATAACTCTGGCAAAACCTATGTTACCTATGCTTTGTTTGGATTTTTAGCTACATGGAGAGATGGCTTTGAAGTGGAAATTGCCAATGATATTATTGACCAGATTTTAAATCAAGGATTGGCGACGATCAACCTCCTAACTGATATTGATTCCCCAGAAAAAATCCTATCCCAAGCCTCCGAAGCCTACGCAGACAGTCTGGGGGAAATCTTTGGGACAAACCGAGCCAGGTTTGCTCAGACAACCTTTGAAGTTTTTTTAGATTTCAATAGAGATTTTTTTGATGATGTCTATGAAACCAATATAGGAGCCAGAGGCTCTGATCAGCAAATCTTTTCACTAATCAAACCTGTAAATAGCCCAGAATTGACGGTTACACTCCTAGCCACAAAGGAAAATCTGAATTTTCCTCGACAAATCATCAGGAAAATTATTAGTGATTCAATTAAAAATATCCTGTTTTCTCGATTTTTTCCGCGTCCTTTTATCGCCAGTGCGGAAAGAACAGGTGCGGCTATTTTTCGGAAAGAACTCAATTTTGCCCGTAATCGTCTCCTAGATGAACTGAGCCAAGTTGAAGGGGAAAAAGATAGGTTTCAACTGCTGCTTTCTAAGGGGTATGGAGATTATGCGTTGCCGATTCATAAAAATGTTGAGTTTCTGCGTAATTTAGAGGGAATATCTAAACGCAGCAGTAATTTAAGCGAAATCAATCCTGGTATTTTAGACGATTTTGATGATATTATTGGCGGTCGTTATGTGGTCACCAAAAATGATGAACTCTATTATATTCCTACGGGCAATAAAAAAGCTCAGTTAACGATGGATCAAAGTTCTAGTGCGGTTCGTTCGTTACTGGATATTGGCTTTTATTTAAAACATATTGCCAAAATCGGCGAATTACTAATTATTGATGAACCTGAACTAAATTTGCACCCGGAAAACCAACGTCGAATCGCTCGTTTAATTGCTCGGTTGATCAACAGTGGCATCAAAGTATTGATTACGACTCACAGTGATTATATTGTCAAGGAATTGAACACCCTAATCATGCTCAATTCCGATAAACCCCACATTCAACAAATTGCCGAAAAAGCAGGCTATAAACAAGATGAAATTCTCGCGGCTAGTCGTGTTAGAGTTTATATGGCGGAAGAAGCCCTTATCCAATTACCCGGTAAATCGAGGCGGAGTCGCTGTCAAACGTTAACCGTAGCGACAATTACACCGGATTTCGGTATGGAAATTTCCAGCTTTGACACTGCCATTGAAGCCATGAATAAAATTCAAGAAGCGATCGTCTGGGGAGAAGGGTTTTAGTGTGGGAGGTAGATTATCGAATTCTGTCAGAGTTAATTGATGAATCAGCACAAATTAAAGCGATCGCTCTATCCTATAACAATAGACGATGACAATATAAAAGAAATACCGAAGCACTATTTATCGGTTAAGTATCAGCAAGAAATTTATTTCCGAGTGTTCTTAGAAAAAGCATAATTTGAGATGCGATCGCCTCAATACCAGTAACCTCAAATACTTGACGACAGAATGGAGGTTGTGCTATACTCAGAGAAATCGCTTCCAGGGGCTTATTGTAACTACACGCCAAAAAAAACCGTAAACCCTATATATATCGTGAAATCTTAATATTTTGTGGCTAAAATTTAAAATAGCGATGCACGAGTGTTTGAGGATTTGGCTGTTGACAAAATCGACATTTTATGCAATGAGCATTTGATAGGCGAATAATTAACTATAATCCATCATGGATGCAATGTTATGATACTTGGGTCCGAATCAATTTATCAAGTAGGTGGTAGCCTTCATAGAGACTCACCGACCTATGTAGAGAGGGCGGCGGATAGGGAACTCTATCAAGCCTTGAAATCTGGGGAATTTTGCTATGTTCTCAATAGTCGCCAAATGGGTAAATCGTCCCTGTTGGTGCGGACTTCCCATAGACTACAACAGGAGTCGCTGAAGTGTATCAGCTTAGATATGGCTTGTATTGGTAGTGAAAATGTGACACCTTTACAGTGGTATAAAGGGATTTTAACTTGTTTATGGACAGGTTTTAAGCTAACCAGTAAATTTCCGCTGAAAAGTTGGTGGAATGAACGAGAAGACCTATCTTTATTGCAGCGTTTAAGTCAATTTATTGAAGAGTTATTAAAACATTTACCCGACCAAAATCTGTTTATATTTGTGGATGAAATAGACAGTATTTTAAGTTTACCATTTCCGGTGGATGATTTTTTTGCTTTCATCCGTTATTGTTATAATGAAAGGGCTATTAATCCCGAATATAATCGGATTACTTTTGCGATTTTTGGAGTGGCTACACCTTCGGATTTAATTAAAGATAAAAATCGCACGCCGTTTAATATTGGTAAAGCTATACAGTTATCAGGATTTACTTTAAAGGAAGCTGAACCCTTAATGACAGGTTTAATGATGCCGGGTAAAAATTCTCGTCGTCTGCTGAAAAGTATCTTAAATTGGACGAGAGGACAGCCTTTTTTAACTCAGAAAATTTGTAATATTTTATATTTAGATATATTTAAAAAAGAGAAAAATAAGTTCTGGGAGTCCAAAACAGAGCAAAAGATTATCTATAAAATTGTTCAAGATTACATTATTGACAATTGGGAATATCACGACGAACCGGAACATTTAAGGACTATCTCTAATCGATTATTGCACAATCAAAAAAGTCTGGCGAATTTGCTAAGTCTTTATCAGCAGATTTTAATAGGTATAATAATTGAGGCTGACGGTAGTTCAGAACAAACGGAATTAATCATGTCTGGCTTGGTGGTTAAGTACCACAATTGTTTGAGGTTGAAAAACAAGATTTATAAAAGCATTTTTAATCAGGGTTGGGTGGACAAAAAGTTAGGTAATTTACGACCCTATTCCCAAACTCTTGAAGCCTGGGTGCTTTCTGGTAAAACTGATGAGTCTCGACTGCTGCGAGGACAGGCTTTAGAAGATGCTCACAAATGGATGGTGGGTAAGGCTTTAAGTCCGGTAGATTATCAGTTTTTAAATGCTTCGGCTGAATTGGAACAACTCCAAGTTAGACAGCAACTAGAAATTGAGCGATCGCAAGCTATTGCTAACCAATTACAAGAACAGCAAAAAAGATTATTACAGGAACACAAAACCGCCAAACAACAACAAATATTTATCGGGGTTTTAACCGTTAGTTTGGCGATAACTTCCCTGTTAGCATTGGAGACATTTAATTTATATCGCCGGGCTTCAATTAATGAAAAACAAGCTAGAATTAACAAGATTGTGGCTATTATCAATTCTGCCAACACTTTATTCAGCCAAAATTATCACCTGGATGCTTTATTGTCGGCTTTAGCAGCACACCGAAAAATTGAAACTATCCAATTAGCTAATCCCGAAATTATTGCGAAAGTTAAAGAGACGGTTAGCCGGGCATTTTTCCGCGCTGATGAGTTTAATCGTATTGTAGCCCATCAAAATTTGATTTGGCGAGTTACGTTCTCTCCTGACGGTCAATATATCGCTACTAGCAGTAATGATAGAACTATTAGACTCTGGGATATAAGCGGTAATTTATTACGGGTTTTTGAGGGTCATGCAGGGGACATTTTTGATGTGGCTTTTTCGCCAGATGGTCAATTTTTAGCCTCAGCTAGTTTAGACAAAACGGCTAAAGTCTGGACTCTTGATGGTAATTTAGTTACTACCCTAAATCTCCATGAAAATGGTGTCAGAGCGATCGCTTTTTCTCCAGATGGTCAAACCATAGGAACAGCCAGTCAAGACAAAACAGCACAACTGTGGCGACGGGGTGACCAGGGATGGACTGATGCTTATCTTTACCTGACTTTAACAGGTCATGATGATGCTGTAGAGGCGATCGCTTTTTCTCCAGATGGTCAAAATATCGCCACCAGCAGCAAAGACCACACCGTGAAACTATGGGGAATAGATGGCAGTCTAGTTAATACCTTTAGGGGACACCAAAACCCCGTCTGGGATGTGGTATTCTCCCCTGATGGGAAAACTATCGTTTCCGGTAGCAATGACGGTACAGCCAAAGTGTGGGGACTTGATGGCAGTCTGATTACTACTTTACCCTCCCAGGAAGGTTGGGTTTGGTCTGTGGCTATTAGTCCTCCCGATAGCATTATCCGCCGTTTAGGTATCGCTTTTGCTACCGCTGATTTAGCTAATAATATTAAGCTGTGGGATATAGATGGTAATTTGTTATATACCCTAGAAGGTCATGAACAACAGGTCTGGAATGTTAGCTTTAGTCCTGATGGTAAAACTCTGGCTTCGGTAAGCAATGATAACAGTCTTCGACTCTGGAGTTTTGACCACCCTAGCCTGACGATTTTGAGGGGACATAATCGAGGTATTTTAGATGCGGTATTTTCTGAGGATGACAGTTTTGTGGTAACTGGTAGTGATGATAAAACTCTCAAAATTTGGCGACCTAATGGGGAGTTATTACAGACTATTCCTACTAGCGATGGGGGAGTTTTGTCGGTCAGTTTTGATTATCACAATCAGATTTTAGCTACTGGTAGCTATGACAATATTGTTCAACTGTGGCAAATTTCACCTGATGGAACCAACATAACTTTACTCAACACTTTAACTGAACATACTGGACCTGTTTGGTCGGTGGCTTTTAGTCCTAATGGTGAATTTCTGGTGAGTGGTGGTGGTGATGGCACTATCAAACTTTGGAATAAAGATGGAGTTTTGCAAAACAGTTGGTCTTCACAAGGACAGACTATCCGCACAGTTGCTATTAGCCGAGATAGTCAGTTAATTGCTTATGGTGGTAGTGGTGAAACGGTGCAAATTTGGGGAGTTGATGGTAGTCTTAAACGGGAACTAAGTCAATACCACACCGGAACTATATTAGGCTTAGATTTTTCTCCTGATGGTCGCTTTTTGGCTTCGGTAGCTGAGGATGATATGGTGAAAATTTGGGATGTTAATAGCAATTTAATTAACAGTTTTAAAACTTATCATAATGATATTGTATCTGATGTTAATTTTTCCCCAGATAGTAAAATACTGGCGACGGTGGGAACAGATGGAAGTGCGAAACTATGGACTGTTAGCGGTGAAAAATTGGCGGTTTTTAATGGTCATCGCACCCGTCAAACTAGGGTTTTGTCGGTGAGTTTTAGCAATGATGGTAAAAAGTTAATTTCTACTGATACTGATGGGGTGGCTATTCTATGGAATCTCGATAATTCTATTAATTATCAATCGGTGAAAAATTATGCTTGTGAATGGGTGCGCGATTACTTACCAATTAATCCCGATACTCCAAATGGCGATCGCCAAATTTGCCAAAATTAAATAGATTCTTTGGGACTCTCACCCACAGCCTTTAAACACCCCCAAAAAATAACTTTTACTAATAACTTCATCAAGATAGTTTTGATTTTCCAACTCATGTTAAGATTTAATACAATTTAATTGATAACTCCTCTGAAATACTTGACGACAGCATGGGGGTTTTGCTATACTCATATAAATTGCAATAAAGGCATTCTTGTGACTACACGCAAAAAAAAAGCTGGAAACCCTATATATATCGTGAAATATTAATATTTTTTGGTGAAATTTTTAAATTGCGATGCACGAGTTTTTGAGGATTTGGCTAGGGCAAAAAATTAGCATCTTGACAAAATAGGCGTTTGGTGAATCGGATGTTTTCTTTACCAAAATTTAAGATAGAGCTGTTGATGATTTGAGCCATTGTAAGAGTAATTGTAAGAGTCAGATAATTATCATAATTGGCTATAGATTTTTAACTATGATAACTGAATATCGGTCAATTTATCAAGTCGGGGGTAGTCTGCATACAGACTGTCCTAGCTATGTTAAGCGACAGGCAGACACAGACTTATATGAAGCCTTAAAACGGGGAGAGTTTGCTTATGTTCTCAACTCACGTCAGATGGGAAAATCGTCTCTGTTAGTGCAAACCCGCCACCGTTTACAAGCAGAAGGAATACGTTGTGCGACGTTAGACATGACGGTTATTGGTAGTGAAGATGTCACCCCAATGCAGTGGTATAAGGGAATTTTTGTAGAACTTTGGCGCGGGTTTGGGTTATTAAAATCTATGCCATTTAAAATCTGGTGGCAAGAACAAGGCGAACTTTCATTGGTACAAAAATTAAATCAGTTTATAGTGGAAGTTTTACTGCCTACATTTAACCAGGATAAATTTTGCATTTTTGTTGATGAAATAGACACTATTTTAAGTTTGCCATTTCCGGTAGATGATTGGTTTGCCTTTATTCGATTTTGTTATAATCAACGGGCAACTGAACCAGCATATCAGCGGCTAAATTTTGCGATTTTTGGGGTAGCTAATCCCTCGGACTTAATTAGAGATCGCACCCGAACCCCTTTTAATATTGGCACAGCGATCGCACTTTCGGGGTTTACCCTAGAGGAAGCGAAACCCCTACAACAGGGATTAAATGTTCCCGGTTTTAATGACCAAATTTTGCTGGAAGAAATTTTAAACTGGACGGGAGGACAGCCATTTTTAACTCAGAAGTTATGTTATCTGATTTATTCCCAACATTATTACGGTGTAACTTCCCCAAATCTTGCTGATATATTATCGGAAAAACAGTTGATCAAAGACTTGGTAATTGACCAGATAATCACCAATTGGGAGAAACAGGATGAACCGGAACATTTACGAACCATTAGAAATAGAATAATTAGCAATTCTCAAATCTCGTCAAGATTATTAGGGATTTATCAGAAAATACTCCTAGAGACAGAAATACCCTTTGATGGTAGTCGGGAAGAAACGGAGGTTTTGCTATCTGGATTAATTGAAAAATCCGGGAATATGTTAAAAGTAAAAAATCCGATTTATGAGCATATTTTTAATTTAGAATGGACTCAATTACAGCTAAATTTACTACGTCCCTATTCCCAAAACTTTGAGGCTTGGATAGCTTCTCATCAAACTGATGACTCTCGGCTTTTACGAGGTCAAGCGTTATTAGAAGCGCGGACTTGGGCGTTAGGTAAAAGTTTAAGTGATGGTGATTATAAATTTTTAGCAGCCTCGGAAAAATGCGATCGCGCCGCTATGCAACAGGCTTTAGAAGCGGAAAAATTAATCGCGGTAGAAGCGAGACTTTTAGAAGAATATAAAAACTCAAGACTACAGCGACGACTGTTAACGACGGTGGTTTTATCGTTATTCTTCTCCCTAGGATTAGCTGGTTTAGCTTACTCCCAATATCGTCGAGCGATCGCCAGCTACGAAATCACCAAAGTCCGAGAAATTGAAGCCCTAATTTCCGCCACAGAGGGTCAGTTTTTATCAAACAATAACCTGAATGCTTTAGTTAATGCTGTGCGGGCAAAAATCAGGCTAAAGGATGTCCAAAACGTAGAAGATCATCTCCTAAAAAAAGTCAATGCCGTTCTGAGTCAATCTGTTTATGGGATGAATGAATATAATAGTTTTGGTCGTCACCAAGACCGAGTTTGGGCTTTAAATTGGACGGAAGATGGGGAACAGATAGGAATTATTTCCCGCGCCAATTATCCCCATACTGACGGAAGGGAGGACATCGACAAAAATAATCAAGTTTTAATTTTTAATCGACGGGGTAAACTACTTAATATTATCGATAACTTTACCTATGAATTACGAACCCTTTCTTTTTTCCCAGACGGCTATATAGCCACAGGAGACAGCAATGGGGAAGTCAGAATTTGGTCAAATCAAGGTAAGTTGGTGTTCACGTTTTCCGCCCATGAGGAAGAAATATTGGATCTGATAATTTGGGGTCAAGACACCATAGCCACTACCAGCACTAAGGGTTCTATAAAACTTTGGCGCAGGGATGGGACTTTACTCAATGAATTTGTGGGTCATACTAAATCGCTGACAAAGATAGCCTTTTCTCCAGACGGTAACCGCCTAGCTTCTGCGAGTAATGATGGCAGAGTAAAACTGTGGGAAATAGGAGGGGAGTTAGTAGCTAGTTTTGAACATTCTCAACAAGCTGTGGAGGCTTTAGCTTTTTCTCCTGATGGTCAGTATATAGCGGCGGGAGGTCAGGATAGACAACTGAAATTATGGTCTATTAATGAAAGGTCTGCCATTGTACTCGGAGAACATCAGAATAGTATTAGAACTGTGGCTTTTTCTCCTGATGGTAATATAATTGCCTCTGGGAGTTGGGATAGAAGTATTCGTTTATGGAGTCCTGACGGTAGACACCTGCAAACTTTCGCTTCCCATACTGCGCCTATGACCCAACTTTCCTTTAGTCCTGATGGTGAAACTCTGGCTTCTGCTGACTTCCATGGGGAGGTTAAACTCTGGAAAGTTAAGAATCGGTTTTTTACTGTGCTATCAGGACATCAAGACAATGTGCGGGCGACAGTTTTCACTCCAGACCATCAGCAAGTTTTCTCTAGTAGTTGGGGTGGAGAGGTTTATCGGTGGGATATGCAGGGTAATTTACTGGGAAGCCTAGAAGGTCATGATCAGGGTGTAATTGGTCTGGCGGTTTCTCCTGATGGTGAAATTTTGGCGACGAGTAGCTGGGATGAAAGTATTCGCCTCTGGAATATGGAGGGAGAGTTATTAAAGGTTATTAATAATGCTCATTCTATGGGGGGAAATCAACTAGCTTTTTCGCCAAATGGTGAGGTTATAGCCTCGGTGGGAAATGATAATAAGGTGAAGTTGTGGAGTCGAGTGGGGGAGTTTCTACGGGAGTGGGAATATTCGGAATCCATTACGGGAATTGCCTTTAGTCCTGATGGTAAAATGGTGGTTACAGGTAGCGAGGATACGGAAGTCAGAGTTGTATATATAGACGGGTCTGGGACGCGGTTAATTGGTAATCATCAGGGTAGTGTTTGGGGGGTGGCTTTTAGTCCCCAGGGTGATATGATTGCTTCTGCTAGTACAGATAACACGCTCAGATTATGGTTTTTAGATGGTAGAGAACCGATAGTTTTGCATCATCAGGGGACTGTTGATAAGGTGGCTTTTTCACCAGATGGTCAGATGATTGCTTCGGCTAGTTGGGATGGCACTATTCAACTTTGGACTAATGAAGGGGTGAAAATAAGAACTTTGATCCGACATCAAGGGTCGGTGCGGACTGTGGCTTTTAGTAATGATGGAAAATGGATGATTTCTGGGGGAGATGATAATCAAGTCATTATCTGGAATTTGGCTGAGATTATGAATTTAGATGAGTTGAGTTATGCTTGTTATGTCATCCAAGATTACCTGGATTATTACCCGGAATTAAAGGATGAGGAAAGAAATTTGTGCGATCGCATTAATTAAAGTTTATTAATTAAAGTTTGATGAAAGTTTAACCTAGCCCCTAAAATTGGGGCTATTTAGCTATTCTTCTGGCAGATCCCAATCAGCGATCGCCTCCCATCCTTTTCCGCGCCGCACCAAGACAGGATCATCAGCACTTAAATCAATAATTGTGGAAACTTGATAATCCCAATCAGCGCCATCATCAACAATAATATCAACCAAATTCTCCAAAGCATCAAAAAGCTGAACCTTATCATACTCTTGGGGAATTTTTTTAATTAAGGCGGAGGGTTCATCTTCTTCTTTAATATGTGCGGAAGTGGAAATGACGGGGTTTCCCAGAGATTCCAAAATAGCTAAACACACGGGATGATCAGGAACCCTAATTCCGGTAGTTTTGCGCTTAGGTGACATCACCAATTTCGGCACCAGTTTAGTGGCGGGAAGTACAAAAGTATAACTCCCCGGAATCAATCTTTTGATGGTGCGATAGGCGGCATCAGTAACTATGGCATAATCGGCAATATTAGATAAGGATGAACAGAGAAAGGTGAGAGGTTTATCATTGGAAATCTGCTTAATTTGTCGCACCTTTTGCACGGCAGATTTAACGGTGAGGTCGCAACCGATCGCATAAACGGTATCGGTAGGGTAAAGCATGACTGCCCCACGCTTGAGGGCATCCTTAATTTGTTCAATGGTGCGTTTTTGGGGATTTTGGGGATGAATTTCGTACAGAGTAGCCATATAATAAAGTCCATGAACTAGAATAATGATCGAACCATTAAAAGTTTAAAGTCAGAATGACGATCCGATCATGCCCAATTTTTGAGTAAAATAACTTTAAACTCAAATCGATATCACTCAAACCAGACGGCGGAAAATGATCAATATAGCCTACCTTCAATGTCCCACTGGAATAGCTGGGGATATGTGCCTCGCAGCGTTAGTTCATGCCGGGGTTCCCCTGGAGTATCTCACGACACAGCTAGAAAGGCTGGGAATGGCTGAAGAATATCGGCTATGGGCTGAAAAGGTAACTCGCCAGGGTCAACAAGCCACGAAGGTTCATGTAGACCTGACCAGCCACGATCATCACACTCGCCACCTACCAGACATTGAAGCCATTATCAAGGCGGCAAAACTTCCCCCAAGGGCAGCAAACATGAGTTTAGCGGTATTCCGCAAGCTGGCGGAGGCGGAAGGGGCGGTTCATGGTATTGACCCGGAAAAAGTACATTTTCACGAAGTGGGGGCGACAGATGCGATCGTGGATATTGTCGGAACCTGTTTGGGGTTGGACTGGCTAAAAATCGATCGCCTCTATTGTTCTGCTTTTCCGGTAGGTGGTGGCACATTCCGGGCAGCCCATGGAATTTTACCAGTACCTGCCCCTGCTGTTCTGAAACTCTGGGAAATGCGTAGTGTTCCAGTTTATAGCAATGGCATTGAACGAGAATTAGTTACCCCAACGGGGGCGGCGATCGCTGTAACTTTGGCTACAGAATTCGGACCGCCACCGCCGATGATTCTGAAACGGGTGGGACTGGGGGCGGGTTCGTCAAATTTTCCCATCCCTAATATTCTCCGCCTCTGGTTAGGGGAAACTGAGGATACAGATAAACCCAAGGCGGAAAGTCATGGTTTGGCGGGGACTTTCCATGATCATGATGAGGAAATGGTGGCAGTATTAGAAACTCAAATTGATGACCTTAGCCCCCAAGCGATCGCCTATGCTTCTCAGGCTTTATTATCGGCGGGGGCGGTGGATGTTTTTGTGCAACCTGTGACCATGAAAAAGTCTCGCCTCGGAATATTATTAACTGTGATTTGTCACCCGGAAGCTGTGGATACTTGCCGGAATATTCTCTTTGCCGAAACTACTACTTTAGGGATTCGTCAAAGTTGGCAATGTCGCACTATTCTTGACCGCGAATTACAGACGGTTGACACTGAATATGGTTTAGTCAGAATTAAGGTGGCTTTTTCAGGCGATCGCGTTATTAATGTGCATCCTGAATATGAGGACTGCGCTACCCTCGCCCAACAGCATCAAATCCCCTGGCTAGATATTCATCAAAACGCCTTACAACATTGGCAGTTAATACAACAAAAATTATCATAAAAGAAACCCCAGAATCAAAGAAACCCGGTTTCTCTGTATATAGGAAATCAACCCTAAAATCAAAGAAACCCGGTTTCTCTGAAGAAACCGGGTTTCTATGTGTATAGGAAAGAAACCGGGTCTCTATGTATATAGGAAAGAAACCCCAGAATCAAAGAAACCCGGTTTCTCTGAAGAAACCGGGTTTCTATGTGTATAGGAAAGAAACCGGGTTTCTGTAACTCGGTTTTTTTTAGGAAGTTGTTAACAGTTGTTTTAAATAAAATCCGGTGTAGGAATGGGGGTTATTAGCAATATCTTCGGGTGTTCCGGTGGCGACAATTTGACCACCGCGATCGCCTCCTTCTGGTCCCAAGTCCACCACCCAATCAGCACAACGAATCACATCTAAATTATGTTCAATGACCATAATAGAATTACCCTTATCAACCAACCTTTGTAAAACATTCAATAACTGATGAACATCATAAAAAGATAATCCCGTAGTTGGTTCATCAATTAAATACAGAGTTTTACCAGTAGCGCGTTTTGACAATTCGGAAGCCAATTTAACCCGTTGTGCTTCTCCCCCAGAAAGGGTAGGCGCAGGTTGTCCTAACTGAATATAACCCAAACCGACATCAACCAAAGTTTGCAGCCGAGTGGTAGCGCGGGGGATATTTTCAAAAACCTTTAAAGCCTCGTCAGCGGTCATATTCAAGACATCAGCGATAGAATAGCCCTTATATTTAACCTGGAGAGTTTCCCGGTTATATCGTGCGCCTTTACATACCTCACATTGCACATAAACATCAGGAAGAAAATTCATTTCAATCACATTTACCCCCTGTCCGCCGCAGGCTTCACAGCGTCCGCCTTTAACATTAAAAGAAAACTGTCCTGGCTTATATCCCCTAGCTTTCGCCTCAATGGTTTCTGCAAACAGTCCTCGGATAATATCAAATACTCCCGTATAGGTAGCGGGGTTAGATCGCGGAGTGCGTCCTATGGGAGATTGATCAATGACAATGACCTTATCCAAAGCATCTAATCCCTGAATTTTATCTAATTTTTTAGGAAAGGCAATTTTCCCGTAAAAATGATGTTGGAGGGCGGGATATAATAACTCATTAATTAAGGTAGATTTACCGGAACCTGATACCCCAGTAATACAGACTAATTTACCGAGGGGTAATTCGACATCGATATTTTGCAGATTATTACAATGGGCGTTTTTGAGAAATAGCGATCGCCCATTTCCGGGACGGCGGCTGGGGGGAGTTTCAATTTTTTTGCGTCCAGAAAGATAAGCACCCGTGAGGGATTTTTGAGTAGTTAATAAAGTTTTTAAATCCCCTTGGGCGACAATTTCTCCGCCATTAACTCCCGCCCCAGGACCGATATCAACCAACCAATCAGCGGCGCGGATAGTTTCCTCGTCATGTTCAACTACAATTAAGGTATTGCCTAAATCTCGCAACTTGATCAAGGTCTTTAATAGTCTGCCATTATCCCGTTGATGTAAGCCAATACTAGGTTCATCTAAGACATATAAAACACCGGTTAAACCCGCGCCAATTTGAGTAGCCAATCGAATCCTTTGGGCTTCCCCGCCGGACAAGGTAGAAGCGGATCTAGCGAGGGCTAAATAATCCAAACCGACATCTATCAAAAACTGTAATCTTGCCTTAATTTCGCGTAAGACTAAATCCCCGATTTGGGCTTGGCGATCGCTCAATTGTAGCTGATTAATTTTATCCAAACAATCCCGAATGGAAACCTCGGTTAAATCTGCTATATTATACTGTCCCAAATAGACAGATAGCGCCTCTGGCTTCAATCGTTTACCGTGACAGACTTCGCAGGGTTGGTCAACCAAATAAGGGGCTAATTTCTGCTTTTGTGCTTCGGAACCTGTCTCCTCATATTGTCGGAGTAACATGGGAATTGCACCGAGATAGGGGCGGTAATAACTGCGATTTTCTCGGTAGCGGGAATCAGTTTCTATTAAAATGGGTTCATCACTCCCATAAAGAATAATATGCTGTTGTTCGGGTGTCAGTTTTTTCCAGGGGGTAGAAATCTCAAAATCGAAGGCTTGGGCGACACTATGAAGTAGGGATAAATAAAAGGAATTGTCCTTGTCTGACCAAGGGGCGATCGCATTATAAACAGGTTGTGAAGGGTCAGGAATAATCAATTCTGGGGAAAAAGTCCGCCAGTGTCCCAAACCATGACAAGCGGGACAAGCGCCATAGGGAGAATTAAAAGAAAATAGGCGGGGTGAAAGTTCTTCCATAACCGCCCCATGTTCAGGACAAGCAAAGTTTTCGGAAAATACCAATTGTTGCGGTTTGGGGAATTGTTCTTCTGGTGATATACTGAGGTTATCCAAAATCTGAATAATAGCAACACCTTCCCCATGGCGTAAACAGGTAGTTAGGGAATCAACTAAACGTTCCTGTAACCCCGGTTTCACAATAAGTCTATCAATGACAATTTCAATATCATGGACATGATTTTTGTCTAAGTCTATATGGTCAGACAATTCGAGAATTTCCCCATCAATTTTGACCCGGACAAAACCTGAAGATGCTAAACTAGATAAGAGTTTGCGATGAGTGCCTTTTTTCCCTCGGACAACAGGCGCAAGAATAAGGAATTTAGTGCCTTCAGGAAGTGCCATAACTTGATCGCACATTTGGTCAATAGTTTGGGGGGCAATATGGCGATCGCATATAGGACAATGAGGGGAACCCGCCCGACCAAATAATAAACGTAAATAATCATAAATTTCGGTAACTGTTCCCACGGTAGACCGAGGGTTATGGGAGGTGGATTTTTGGTCAATAGAAATAGCGGGACTCAACCCCTCGATCGCATCAACATCGGGCTTATCTAATTGTCCTAAAAATTGTCTCGCATAGGCACTAAGGGACTCGACATAACGCCGTTGTCCTTCAGCAAAAATGGTATCAAAAGCTAGGCTAGATTTCCCAGAACCTGAAACGCCAGTAAATACAATCAGGCGATCGCGGGGAAGTTCCAGATTGAGATTTTTCAGGTTATGCTGTCTCGCCCCGATAATTCTAATAGTGTTCAGACTAGCCGGGGATATGGTAGATTGGAGATCGGAAAATTTCGCAGGTTTAGCCATTAGGTTAAGGTAGGATAATCAATAATCAGAGAAGTGATAATTTGAGGGCTAGGAACTTATCTATGGTTAGAAGTATTGAGGTAGACTATCGATTTCCCCCGGGAATAGATCCAGAACGTCAAGGGAAAGTAATCGCCATTGGACAAACAGCGGGAACTTGGGATGCACGTTTTCAGCACCGGGAAGAGGTGATGCGATCGCATTTAGGAGAGGTGATCAATATCCAAACCGATGATCAAAAATATAGCATTGTTACCGTTGCTTTTCCAGAGGCTAACGTAGAAAACGATATCCCCAGCCTACTAACCATGATTTTTGGCAAATATTCCATGGCGGGTAGTGGAAAGGTAATTGCTGTCCGGCTGGGGGAAAATTACGGGAAACGCCCCAAACTAGGAATTACAGGAATTCGCGATCGCCTAGCAGTCCCCAACCGACCCCTAATTATGGCGATTTTCAAACCCGCCTTGGGGTTGTCCGCCGCCGACCACGCGGATATTTTGGAACAGGTGGCCTTTGCCGGATTAGACCTAATTAAAGATGATGAAATCCTCCCAGACTTGCCCACAGCGCCCACTCTCGAACGCTTAAAGGCCTGTCGGACCGTGTTAGATAGGGTGAGAAGCGAAACGGGTCGCAACGTCCTCTATGCGGTAAATATCACCGGTTCTGCGATCGCCCTGATCGAAAAAGCCAGGACCCTAGTTAAGGCCGGCGCAAATGCCCTATTATTAAATGTTTTAACCTACGGATTTTCGGTATTGGAGGCGATCGCCACTGACCCGGAAATCAATGTTCCGATTTTTGTGCATCCTGCCTTTGCTGGTAGCCTCTGTGCATCACCGGATCACGGTTTGGCTTATTCTGTGGTTTTGGGGACTCTCATGGCCCATGCGGGGGCGGATGCGGTTTTATATCCCGCCCATTATGGTAGTTTACCTTTTGACCCCACCGAAGAAGCCAAAATTCGGGATACTTTGCGATCGCGTAATGTTTTCCCAGTCCCTTCTGCTGGTATCCATGCGGGGATTATTCCCCAGGTATTAGCTGACTATGGCAATGATGTTATTCTCAATGCCGGAACTGGTATCATGGATCATCCAGACGGTCCCGCCGCTGGTGTGAAAACCTTTACAGAATTAATAGTTAATAATTGATAATTAATAATTGACAATGAATACAGACCCCCGTGAATCTTTAATGGAAGCATCTCGCCAATTTTATCAGCTAGGATGGATGGCTGGGACCGCTGGCAATTTGTCCGCTAGGGTTGAAGATGGCAGTTTTTGGATTACTGCTAGTGGTAAACAAAAGGGGAAATTGGTAGCTGATGATTTTGTGCGAGTGAGTCTCACGGGGGAATTGTTGGAAACGCCCAATCCTGAGAATAAACCCTCAGCGGAAACCAGTATCCATCAGGCGATTTATTCCTGTTTTGCTGAGGCTAGAGCCTGCTATCATGTCCATTCCGTGGAAGCGAAATTAGTGACTAATTTGGTGGAAGGGGAAAAATTGCCTTTACCTCCGATTGAGATGTTAAAAGGTTTGGGGGTGTGGGAGGAAAATCCCCAGGTGTTTATGCCAGTTTTTCACAACCATTTACAGGTTCCCAAAATCGCTCAGGAAATAAGCGATCGCTTTCACCGAGAGACCCCCCAAGTCCCGGCTTTGTTAATTCGTAATCATGGCGTGACTGTCTGGGCTAATTCCGCCGCCGAAGCCGAAAATCATGTAGAATTAGCCGAATATATTTTCAGATATATTGTAGCAGCCCGTCAGGTAGGCATCAAGTTTTAAAATCCGAGTATTTGGGAGGCAAATAATCGGGGTAATTATCAGCAAATCAAGAACCGATCAAGAGAAAGCGCGATCGCCATTTGTGAAGTACCCCACCCTGCCACCAATCCCATTTTACCCTGAGAAACCTAATTTCTGCCATACTTGACCATGGCCAGCTATTTCCTGAGTCAAGTTAGCCTGGAACTGCCCTAAATCCCAAATCTTTGATAAGATACCCCCATAACCGATAATAAACAGGCGCAACCAGCGCAACTGTGGTTCTGGCTAACACCGGAACCAATTATAGGACACCCAACAGCGGCGAGTCAGGATGGAATGGCATATCACCGATGCCCAAAGTTTGGGTATCATCGATCGCGAAATCGGTACTCATGTGTTTTCACCCGCAGAGTACGAAATTGTCCGGCGGGTGATTTACACCACAGCCGATTTTGAATATAAAAGCCTTGTGCGCTTTTCAGACCAAGCCCTGCAAGCCGGAGCAGCGGCCCTAGCTGCCCGTACTACAATTATAGTAGATGTACCCATGGTGCAGGTGGGTATCACTCCCCAAATTTTGTCAACCTTTGCTAATCCAGTGTACTGTTCCCTGGACACAGTGACCCGACCCCAACGGGAAAAAAGTCGCACGGCTTGGGGTATTCAAACCCTAGCGAAACGTTATCCAGAGGGAATTTTTGTGATTGGTCAGGAACAAACGGCCCTATCAGCCTTAGTAGATTTAATTGAGGCTGAGGAAATTAAACCCGCCTTAGTGATTGCTACGCCATCGGGGTTTGTGGGGGCGGATGTAGCCAAATCGCGCTTAAATGATTCTATGGTATCTCATATCCGTATAGACGGCCGCAAGGGTAGTTCAGTGGTCGCTGTAGCCATAGTTAATGGCTTGGTAGACCTAGCTTGGCAAGCCTACGGGAGAAATGAGTCAGGGGGGAGTTAATCATAAGCCTGCTGACGGGGAGAAGGACTCCGACGAGGCGATCGCGATTGGGGACGACCATAACGCGATCGCATCTCCCGGGTAATTTCCATAAACATATCCCGCCGCAAATAGGGATATGACCCCACCCAAATATTTTGGCTAGGAATATACACATCAGACACCTCATTAATGCTGCTGAGGTCATCCAGGTAGGAAGTTACCAACATCACCGCCACCTGACCCCGACTCAGTCGTTTATGGTTGCGGTTAAGGGGGGCTTCAATTTTCACCACAAACCCGGTTTTATCCCCCACTTCTACATTAATCCGCCGCTCTAAGTTTTCAATGATAATTAAATCACCTTTAGAGTTAACCGATTCTTGCTCATTAGTCACCGCTTCCGAAATATAATAATCCAAAACTTTGCCCTGCCAAAATCCACAATAGGGATATTTGCGAAACTGGCGATTTCGTATACTAGCATCCCAAATGGGACCCCACAGCCAGTACAAAGCAAACATCACCAAAGGAATTAACAAAATTTGCCTGCCTTCAAATTGTACTGATAATTCCACTAAGGCGAGAATCAACGTTCCCACAGCGGAGACTAACAATCTTCTGATGAATTGTGATGGCTTCCCCCAACAGTGTTGATACTGTTCGCTAGTAGCCACAGCCGGAACCAGTTCATGGAAAGTTTGACGGGTGAGTGGAATTAGCATATAATTAGCACCATAAATGAGCATAGCCTAATCGAAGCCAGGGCGGGTAGTAATTAATCATCCATTATCCATTATCCATGATTAATTATCGATTATCCATGATCAGAGAATTTTCTCTAATCCATAAACCAGACTTTTCAGTGATAAGACTTGACGAATTGCCAGCAAGACACCGGGCATATAGCAACCGCGATCGGTGGTATCATGGCGGAGGGTATAAATTTGACCAGCCGCCCCAAAAATTACCTCTTGGTGAGCAATCAAACCGGGTAAACGGACACTATGAATGCGGATTTGTTCATCAGCGATCGCACCTCTAGCACCGGGTAATTGTTCGGTTTCTTTAACTTGGCTTTGGTTATAGGTTTTCCCGAACTCTGCCAGCATTTGCGCGGTTTTAACCGCCGTGCCGCTAGGTGCATCAGCCTTTTGATTATGGTGTAACTCAATAATCTCTACATGGTCAAAATATTGAGAAGCAGCGATCGCCGCCTGTTGTAAAAGTACAATGCCGATGCAAAAATTAGGGACCAATAAACATCCCATGCTGGCTTTATCAGCAAATTCGGCTAAATCCTGAATTTTGGCTTCACTTAACCCAGTAGTCCCCACCACCGGACGGACACCATAGGCGATCGCCGCCCGAATATTGTCATATACTGAGTCTGGGTGGGTAAAGTCCACCATCACGGCTGGCTGCTTTTCCTGAGCCGCCATAACCAGCATTCCTTCGCGATCGTTTGTAATCGGGATCTCTAAAGGTTCAATCCCCGCGAGACTTCCAGCATCTTCATTCAGATAAGCCGGATTTTTATCAATGGCCCCCAACAGCGTCATATCCTGTGCAGCAGCCACCGCTTTGACCACTTCTCGACCCATTTTACCGCCAGCACCATTGACCACCACTGGAATTGGAAATTGACCTACCATGACTTTAAACCAGAAATATCCTTTATTAGACTATCAAACCATTTTGTGTCTATCCAGGCTAGAGAACTGCCCCATCGAAATTGGTATGATAGAATCAGGTAGTCCATTTCTGCTGATTAATGCTGCGTCACAACTCTGGTTCCCAATGGTCACCGCTATCTAAATGGCGATTGCTAGTCTTACGGATGACTCCGCCATTGTGGTTGATTATCAGCCTCACCAGCACCTTATTATTAACTGGTATTAAACTCAGGGGAGATTTGCAACCCGTAGAATTGAGGTTGTTTGACGGGTTAGTTCGCCTCCGACCCGAATCCGAACCTGATGACCGGATTTTGATTGTCGCTATTACTGAATCAGATATTGCCGCCCAAGAACAATGGCCCATGTCCGATGCCGTATTAGCCCAAGTTTTAGCTAACCTACAACAGCATCAACCCAGAGCGATCGGTTTAGATATATATCGGGATCTACCTCACCCACCCGGTAGCGCCGAACTAAGTCAACAGTTCCAGGCTCCTAATATATTTGGGATTACCAAAATTGGCAACCCCGACAATCCCACTATTCCCCCCCCTCCTCAACTACCACCCAAGCAAATTGGCTTTAATGACCTAATTCTCGACCCAGACGGAGTAGTGCGCCGCCAACTCTTATTTGCTGAATCTCAGGGAAACACCTTTTTTTCCCTGGGTTTACGATTAGCACTACATTACCTAAAATTTGAGGGTATCGAACCCCAAAATTATCAGCAAAACCCCGAATATATGGAGTTAAATAATAGGGTATTTGTGCCGTTAAGGTATCATCATGGGGGCTACTCCAATATTGACGATCGCGGTTATCAAATCCTGCTCAACTATCGGGGAGTTCAACCCGCACCCGTCGTCACCTTGAGCGAAGTTTTGGCCGCTACAGTTTACCCAGATTTAATCACTGATAAAATTGTCTTAATCGGAGCCACCGCCCCCAGTATTAAAGACGAATTTTTTACCCCCTATAGTGTCAGAGAATCAACCGCACCCAAAATGCCAGGGGTTTTTATTCATGCCAATATAGTTAGTCAGATTTTGGGGGCAGATTCTGGCAATTCTCCGGCTAATAATTTATTCTGGTTTTTGCCTCAGTGGGTAGAACTTATCTGGTTGACTCTTTGGGGAATTGGCGGCGGTTTTCTGGCTTGGCGTATCCACCATCCAGGAATGCAAGGATTGTACTTTTTCCTGGGGATATTCACGATTTTTGGCGCTACCTACGTCCTGTTTTTATTCAATGCTTGGATTCCCCTAGCCTCTCCGGTTTTAGCCCTGACTTTAGCCGCTACTGGGGTGATTGCTTATAAACAAATTCATAACTTCCTGCATGATTCCTTAACCGGATTGCCTAATCGTTCCCTATTTCTCGATCGCACTCAACAAGCGATCGCCAAGTCTCAACGGAATAAATCTATCTGTGGCGTATTATTTATTAATGTCGATAATTTCCGCCTAATTAATGACAGCTTAGGAGATTTAGCCGGAGATCAACTGCTCATCCAATTGGTAGAAAGACTCAAAAACTCCGTTCTATTAGGGGATACTATAGCACGTTTAGGCGCTGATGAATTTGCCATTTTGCTGCGGAATATAAAATCAGTAAATAATGCCACAATCGTGGCTGAACGTATCCAAACAGCCTTACTTTCTCCCTTTATTCTCAATGGTCATGAGGTATTTAAAACCGTGAGTATTGGCATTGCTTTAGCCGATACAGCCGAAACTCGCGCCGAAGATTTACTCCGTAATGGTAATACCGCCATGCTGCGGGCGAAGTCTCTCAAAAATATTCGATATCAAGTATTTGAACGCACTATGCAGGTCGGTGGTTTGGATCGCCTGCAATTAGAAACTGATCTGCGTTTAGCCGTAAGCCGTGGGGAATTTGTCATGTATTATCAACCTGTAATTTCCCTAAAAACTGGGGAAATTGTCGGCTTTGAAGCCTTAGTGCGTTGGCAGCATCCTCGTCAAGGTTTGGTGACACCAGAACGGTTTTTAAAAGTCGCTAAAGAAACCGGATTAATTATTCCTATTGGTCGCTGGGCTATGCAAGAGGCTTGTCATCAATTGGCAATTTGGCAGCAGTCCTTAAAATCAAATTGTCAGATTATTGTGGGGGTGAATTTATCAGGTAGACAGTTTATTCACCCTGATTTAGTTGACGAAATTAAGGGAATTATTCAAGATTCAGGTATTGACCCCAGTGGCTTACGATTGGAGATTACAGAAAGCGTGATTATGGATGATGTCGAAGCTACTATTCGCCTACTTCATCAGTTGAAGAATTTGCAAATCAAGTTAAGTATTGATGATTTTGGCACCGGGTTTTCCTCCCTAGGTTATTTACCTCGTTTTCCCGTGGATGTCCTGAAAATTGACCGCTCATTTATTGCTCATATTGGGGAAGCCACCGAGGTGGAAAATTTGGCAATTGTCAGAACTATTTTGATGTTGGCACAAGCCTTAAATTTAGATGCGATCGCCGAAGGAGTAGAAACCTTTGAACAATTGGAACAATTGCGATCGCTCGGTTGTGAATATGCTCAAGGTTACTATTTCCAAAGACCTATATCTGCTGACCATGCTACACAATTCTTTACATCTCATCCCCATTGGTAAATACCTTTTCGGGAACCAATCCCTTAATCTTTACGTCAGTGGATAGGTTGATTTTTTGACTACCTATTTGATTTAGGTTACAAATATCTAGGAGTTTAGTATTTTGATGTCATGGTTCATTCTGCTTCTATTCTCACCGTAGGCGATCCTGCCCCCTGGTTCAGTTTGCCCGACTCCAACGGCAAAAATATTGTTCTCCGTTCCCATGCCGGGAAACCAATTCTGTTAGTATTTTATGCAGGGGATCAAATCTCAGAATGCGAAAAAATCGCTTGTCGATTGCAGGATATTATGTCAATGTGCGATCGCTTTGATCTTCAGATTTTTAGCATCAGTCTCAACCACCCCTCAACTCGCAAAACCTTCGCCGAAAATCATCACCTTACCTATTCCTTACTCTCCGATTTAAAAGGAGAAGTTAGCACCAGATACGGAGCCTATATTTGCGACGGAAAAAATAGCAACACCATCGTTTATAACCGTGTCGCTTTCCTGCTCGATCCCGGTCTTCGCATTCTCAAAATTTACCCATTACATCCCCTCGAAGAATTTACCCAAAAATTCCTAGGAGAAATTCAAGATTTAGTCGCCCAAGAACCTCCTCGACTCATTGAAATGCAGGCTCCTGTCTTGCTAATTCCTAAAGTTTTGGATTTACGTTTATGTCGGGAACTGATCAAGATTTGGGAAACTCAAGGTAATGATGAATCCGGGTTCATGAAAAGAGAGGGAGAAAAAACCGTCGGCTACGTTGACCCCAGTTTCAAGCGACGGCGCGATCACTTTATACAGGACGGACCTGTTAAAAATTACATCGATTCTATTATGCAGCGGCGGGTATTTCCAGAAATTCTGCAAGCCTTTCAATTCCAACTAACTCGCCGTGAATGCTACAAAATAGGCTGCTATGATAGTGAATCAGGGGGCTTTTTCCGACCCCATCGAGACAACACCACTGGGGGAACATTGCATCGGCGATTTGCGATGACTATTAACCTTAATACTGAAGAATACGAAGGGGGTTGTTTAAGATTTCCTGAACACGCACCCCATTTGTATAAACCTGCCACAGGAGATGCTATCATATTTTCATGTTCTACCATGCACGAGGCTACTGATGTGACATCAGGGCGACGTTTTGCCTTGCTTTCTTTCTTCTATGGTGATGAAGATGCCGAAAGACGCAATGCTTACGAAAACCGGGTCAGAAATGATTACAGTCGTGTCATTAAGCTGAATGCTTAATTAAGCATCATTTGGGGGGCTAACTTAGCTCCCTATTTGATCAAGTTTAATCAGGGTGATCATTATATGAAAGTTCTAAAACAGTCCCCATCTCTGAAAGCCAAATTTAAACAAAATATTAATCGCAAAGTATCCAGCCAACGGGAGGAAGCTAGTCAGGCTTGGGGTGGTGGTTTCTTGGGGATGATAGGCGCAGGAGTATTTGAATTTAAACAAATCCGAAATCAAGTTAAGGGTAGTTTAGGGGAAAATTTAATTGCTCTGTTGCTGATGACATTTCCTGACAATTGGGTATTATTTAAAAATGCTCTGATTCCTGCTACTGCTGGCAGTTTAACAGAAATTGATTTGCTATTGATTGGGAACCGAGGTATTTTTTTAATTGAAGTGAAAACCTGGAAGGGTTCCTTGGCGGGAAATCAAGATAACTGGAAACGGCGCGAGGGTTCCCAGTGGGTTCCTGTATCTAACAGTCCTACTTCCCAAAGTCTCTATCATCAACAGATGTTTCAGCGGTGGATTTTTTCAGAAATCCCTAGCTTACCTACTGATTGTATCACTGCGCCTGTGGTTTTTCCTATAGCTAAATGGGTGGGGGCTAAAAATTGTTCTGTGCCAGTTTTAACCAGTATGACAGATTTGATATCCATGATCTGGAAATCTCCCGAATATCTGACAGATGAACAGGTTTTTAGGATTAGTAAACATATCCAAGAATATGAATTGTCACCCGTATCTAAACCGCAACCGCAACCGCAACCAGAAACCAAGCCTAAGCCTAAGCCTAAGCCTCGCAATTCTCAACCGGAAACGGAAACGGAACCGGAACCCAAGCCTAAACCCAAGCCTAAACCTAAGCCTAAACCTAAGCCTAGGTTAAAAAAAGATATGTAAAATCAATTGTTGATGATGACCTCACCACTGCTACAAGTTAACAATTTAGAAACTCGTTTTATTACTAATGATGGGGTAGTTAAGGCTGTTAATGGCATTTCCTATCATATTAATGCTGGGGAAACTCTTGGCATTGTCGGGGAATCTGGCTCGGGAAAAAGTGCCGGGGTGTTATCAATTTTGCGGCTAATTTCTGCCAATTCTGGCGGGATTACCGGGGGGGAGATTTGGTTTGAAAATCAGGATTTACTTAAATTAAATAAATCGGCATTAAGAAAAATTCGGGGTAACCATATTTCCATGATTTTTCAAGACCCGATGACGTGCTTAAATCCGGTTTTAACTATTGGTAAACAAATTACGGAGGCTATACAATTACATTGCGGCGCGACTAAATTAGAGGCAGAAAAACAGGCGATCGCACTTTTAGAAAAGGTGGGTATATCACCAGCAAAACGCCGACTTGGTAGCTATCCCCATCAATTATCTGGGGGAATGCGACAGCGAGTTATGATGGCGATCGCTTTAGCCTGTCATCCCAAATTATTAATTGCTGATGAACCGACAACGGCTTTAGATGTCACTGTCCAAGCCCAAGTTATTGAGATGATTCAACAGTTGCAAAATGAAATGGGAATGGCGGTAATTTGGATTACCCATGATTTAGCACTTTTGGCGAGATTTGCCGATCGCATTTTAGTCATGTATGCAGGTCAAATTGTGGAAGAAGCGCCCGTTAATCAACTCTATAAGCATCCTCGTCACCCCTACACAATGGGATTGTTAAAAAGCCTCCCCCGTCCTGACTGCGACATGGGAGAGACTCTCGCGGCTATCCCAGGGACTCCCCCAGATTTGATTAACTATCCTCAAGGTTGCCCGTTTGCGCCTCGATGTCAATATGCGATCGACCGTTGTTTTCAGGAAGATCCGGTTTTAGAATTAGTTGCCACCCATCATCAAGTCGCCTGTTGGGTTAAACCATGACTTGACAAAAGGATGATTTTATGCTAGTTAAAATCTATCTATTTTCTTGGAATGTTTGAGACCTGATGGTTGCCAAAACACAGCCCAGTAACCCAGAAACCGATACCCTATTAAGGGTTGATAATTTGCAGGTACACTTTCCGGTCACTGGGGGGATATTTCGACAGAAACAGGTAGGGATAATTAGGGCAGTAGATGGGTTAACATTTGCCATAAAACGGGGTGAAACTCTTAGTTTAGTTGGGGAGTCTGGCTGCGGGAAAAGCACCACAGGTAAAGCGATTTTACAGCTTCAACCTCCCACAGGTGGCCGGGTTTATTTTAATGATATTGAACTGACTAAATTAGAACCCGAAAAGTTGCGAGTTATGCGCCGCCAAATGCAGATAATTTTCCAAGACCCCTACGCCTCCCTAAATCCGCGTATGACCATTAAAAAAATCATTGGGGAACCCCTATTAATTCATGGATTAGCTAAGGGTGAATCCCTGATTCATCGAGTGGAAGAGTTATTAGAATTAGTGGGACTAAATCGGCAATTTATTAATCGTTATCCCCACGAGTTTTCGGGTGGTCAAAGACAGCGAATAGCTATAGCTAGGGCTTTAGCGGTTGACCCGGATTTTTTGGTCTGTGATGAACCGATCGCCTCTTTGGATGTTTCTATTCAAGCACAGGTAGTGAATTTAATGCGATCGCTACAAAAACGCCTAAATTTAACCTATCTATTTATCGCCCATGATTTAAGTGTAGTCCGCTACATTTCCAGTCGGGTAGCAGTCATGTATTTAGGTAAAATCGTCGAAATAGGGGAGTGCAATTCTGTCTATGATTATCCCCTTCATCCCTATACTAAAGCCTTACTTTCTGCTGTCCCTATTCCTGACCCAGAAATCGAAGCCAAACGGGAAAGAATTATCCTGAAAGGAGATGTTCCCAGCCCTTTATTACCCTCCTGTGGATGTCGATTTTATAGCCGCTGTCCTTCCGCGCATTTAGTTGGCGATCGCTGTCGGGTCGAGGAACCCCAATTGCGAGAAATTAATCCCGGACATTTTGTTTCCTGTCATCTATGGGATTCCCAAAACCCTCCATAACCCTAGGATTCTGTAGTGTGACCAGCTTTAGCGATCGCCGCCTTTAGCGCCGCCTCAGAAGCCGTTGCTTCCACAGTCACCACCTTTGTATTTAAGTCAATATTGACAGTAGCATCACTATCAACACTATGAATAGCCTTGGTTACACTGTTAGCACAAGCATCACAAACCATTGAAGAAACCGTAAGTTTTATGGTCATAACTAGCCTCGCAAAATACTCGCAAAATACCTGTATAGTATAGCATTACCCTAGGATTTTACCATTGTCTTCACAGAAATACCCTGAAATCGAGGTAAATATCATAACCTGATACCCGCCGAATCACACTAATAGGCTATAATGGTAAATATCCACCCCTAATCAATGTTAAATTCTAGTCTTAGGTCACATCATGTCCCTAGTTCCTCCTAATGATATCAGACAAAAAATTCGAGAAATGGTCGAAAATTCTCAATCCCATCCTACCGCATGGTTTGAAACCCTTTATGCTGAATCCCAAGGCGACCCATCCTTGATTCCTTGGGCTACCTTAGCGACTCATCCCCAACTAGAAAAATGGCTAGAAAATCAGGCAATTGAGGATAATAATCAAACCGCTTTAGTGTTAGGTTGCGGGTTAGGAGATGATGCAGAAGCCTTAGCAGATTTTGGCTTTCAGGTGACGGCTTTTGATATTTCTCCAACAGCGATCGCTTGGTGTCGCCAAAGGTTTCCTAATTCTCAGGTAAATTATACAGTCGCGGATTTATTAGACCCCGATCCTAACTGGCTAGAAAAGTTCGATTTTGTACTCGAATCTCGGATTACTCAATCCATGCCTTTGGAAGTCAGATCCCAAGCAATTAAGGCGATCGCCAATCTGGTAGCCCCCCATGGTATTTTATTGTTAATTACCCGATTTCGTGACACCGAAGCCGCACCGGAAGGCCCCCCATGGCCTTTGTCAGAGGCAGAATTATCGGCATTTAAAACCTGCGGCTTGACCGAAATCAATCGCCATAAATTTGTCGCCGAAAACCGTCCTGATGCCCAGCAATTATGTATTGAATATCGGAAAGATGTTTTTTAATAAATAGATGAACCATTCAGTTAATCCCGAAACCCAATCATTTCTCAATCATGTATTGGCAGCTAATCACCCCCCAATTAGTGCCATGGAACCCGCCGAATTGAGAAACCTTAATAAGATGTTTGTTAAAGCCAGTCACCCACCGGAAGCGATCGCCAAAGTCGAAAATCGCACCATTGCGGGTCCCGCTGGAGAATTACCAATCCGCATTTACACCCCCAAGGGAAATCAACCTTTTCCGGTTCTAGTTTATTTTCACGGTGGCGGTTATGTAATCGGTAATTTAGACATGGTAGATAGTATTTGTCGCAGCCTCGCCAATGGCGCAGAATGTGTGGTTATATCAGTAGACTATCGCCTAGCACCAGAACATCCATTTCCAGCCGCCATTGAGGATGGTTTGACCGCGACTGAGTGGGTTTTTAATCAGGCTAAAACTTGCAACTGGGATAGCGATCGCATTGCGGTGGGGGGAGAAAGTGCGGGGGGAAATTTAGCGGCGGTGGTAGCCTTAAAACGGCGAGATCAAAAACTAGCCCCCCTAGTTTATCAATTGTTAATTTATCCCATAACTCAGATAGAAATTGATAGCGAATCTCGCCGCCTATTTGCGGAAAATTACTTTCTGAGAACGGATAGTATTAAGCATTTGTGCAGTTTTTATATCACCAACCCTGCCGATAAAAATAATCCATATTCTTCCCCCCTGTTAGCGGAAGATTTATCAAATTTGCCTCCCGCTTTGATTATCACGGCGGAATTAGACCCCCTACGCGATGAGGGACAGGCTTATGGCGATCGCCTCCAAAAAGCCGGAGTTCCCGTGAAAATATCTTGCTATCCAGGAACCATTCATGCTTTCATTAATTTAGCCGGATTTATCAGTCAAGGACAGGAAGCACTAGCCGAATGTGCGATCGAATTAAAACAGAGATTTTCCCATAAAAGCTAATCCCATTTATTCTGCGCCAATTGACCCGAATTTAATCATCAGCCAGAGGTGATAATTAATCATGGCAACCCTAAATTTCCACACCACCAACACCACCTTCCGCCAACTTCTGGGTAATGGCTTAATCTATCATGTACCTCCCTTTCAGCGTGACTATTCCTGGGGAAATGACGAATGGGACGACCTGTGGCAAGATCTGACTGCTTTATTTGAAGAAGATAGCGAACCCGCTCATTATATGGGCTACCTCGTGCTACAATCATCTGATAGCAAACACTTCGATATTATTGATGGTCAACAACGAATGACTACCATCAGTATTATGATCCTGGCTGGTTTGTCTTATTTACAAGATTTAGTTAAGGCGGACTTGGATGCACTCAACAACAGTCGCCGCCAATACCAACTGCAAAATAGCTACATTGGTTATGTCGATCCCGTCACCCTCATTCCCCAATCAAAACTCAGACTAAATCGCCATAATGATCGTTTTTATCAAACCTACTTGGTTCCCCTAGAACCCCTCCCCCAACGAGGTCTAAAAGCCTCCGAACATCAACTACGCCAAGCATTTATTTGGTTTAAAGACAAAATCAGAGTCCGACTGGGAAATCAATCTGATAGTGGACAAAATTTTGCGGCTTTTATTGATTCCCTAGTAGACAAACTCTTTTTTACTGTGATCACCGTTACAGATGAATTGAACGCTTTTAAGGTTTTTGAAACTCTCAACGCCAGAGGGGTGCGTCTTTCCGCCACTGATCTACTCAAAAACTATGTCTTCTCACTAATTAATAACGCAGATACTCATGAGCTAGAAATGCGTAGCCTAGAAGATAAATGGGAGAGGATTGTTGGTTTATTGGGTAGTGAGAGTTTCCCGGAATTTCTGCGTATTTTTTGGAATAGTCGCCATAGACTTGTCCGTAAATATGATCTGTTCAAAACCATTCGACGACAGGTGAAAAGCCGTAAAGATGCCTTTGGCTTAGTCCGCAGTTTGGAGCATGATGCTGGAGTTTATGCGAGTCTTGGAGACCCATATTATGCCAGTTGGAAACCCGAGGAAAAACAAGCATTAAAGCAACTGTTAATGTTTCGTGTGCGTCAGCCTTTGGCAATACTTTTAGCTTGTTATCATCAATTTTTTGACAACGATAGAGATGCCTTTACCCGCATCCTGAAAGCGATCGCTGTGATTTCATTTCGCTATAATGTTATTTGCAACTTGCAGACCTATGAACAAGAACGTTTGTATAATGAGATTGCTGTGAAGGTTTCCCATGGTCACTATAAGACTGCTGAGGAAGTTTTGGCGGCGCTGGGTGTTGTGTATCCAGATGATAATCAGTTTAAGGGAGCTTTTACTGAAAAAGAACTCCGCACTACCGACACCCGCCATAAGAAAATTGTCCGCTATATTCTCTTTGAAATTGAGAAACAGCGCTCCGGGAAAGCGTTTGATTTTGAGAGTTCCACCTATAATTTAGAGCATATTCTCCCGGAAAATCCCTCGGATGCCTGGGCTTATATCGAGGAAAGTAAACAGGAACGCTTAATCTACCGCCTCGGTAATATGACCCCCCTCGAAGCGACTAAAAACCGTGAAGTTGGGAATCAGGATTATGGGACTAAGCGGGATGTTTATGCGGAGAGTGATTTTCAAATTACTAAAGCGATCGCTGAACATTATGATACCTGGGATGAACATAAAATTGAGTCTCGGCAAAAGCGATTAGCTGCCATAGCTGCTGGCATTTGGCGCATTGGGTAAATTGACAAGATCAGCGACTAAATTCTTTAACGTAAAATTTGCTGAATCATCTGATTGGCTTGGGAACCATAACCGCCACCAAATAGGTTAAAATGATTCAAAATATGGTAGAGATTGTAAAGAATTTTGCGGCGAGAATAACCGGAGTCTAAAGGGTAAACTTGATTATAACCCTGATAAAATGCGGGGGAAAATCCGCCAAATACTTCGGTCATGGCGATATCAACTTCTCGATCGCCAAAATAGGCAGCCGGGTCAAAAATGACTGGTTCTCCATCATTGGTAACAGAGGCATTACCCCCCCATAAATCCCCATGAACTAAAGCAGGTTTAGGGTGATGACCGGACAACAATTCTGGTATTTTGTCAAGTAGGCGATCGCTATTTTCAAACGATCCTCCCCGCCGTCTAGCGAGTTTCAGTTGATAACCAATGCGATGATCTCGCCAAAATTCTCCCCAGTCAGTCGTCCAGGTATTAATTTGGGGAGTTGATCCGATAGTGTTGTTGATATCCCAACCAAATTGCTGAGATCCGGGATAGTCTCGCGGGGGAGTCCACTGGTGTAGTCGCGCCAATTGTCGCCCCATTTTCTCCATAGCCTGAGAATTGCTACGACCCCCTAGCTCTAACCATTCTAGGACGATATAAGCAGAATTGCCAGCAGTACCCCAACAAATGGGTTTAGGGACGCGAATAGTTTGGGTTTCCCACATTTGTTTAACTCCCAAGGCTTCCGCTTCAAACATGGCAACTTGAGAGGCGCTATTGAGTTTCACAAAATAGCTGCGATCGCCATGAGTAAGGCGATATCCCTGGTTAATGCAGCCGCCACCTACAGAAGTAGGGTTGTTGGCTTTAAAGGTTTGGGAGGTAGCAGTGGTTATGTGTTCGCAAATTTGATTCCACATGGTAATTTTTAGCGATCGCTTTCAGTCTATATTTTAGATCAACTGTGACTCAGCTCTGAATAACCCATTGGGATTATGGGAATTTCTGCCATGAAATCGAGGAGCAGATTTTAGGCGATCGCCTTAATTCCCCATAACACCAAAGGCAGAGTTAGGAATGATAATATAGTAGAAACTACCACCACGCGAGCGGTGCGTACTTGGTCGCCGCCAAATTCATTAACCATCAGAAAAGCCGTGATAGCTGTTGGCATAGCACTCTGTAAAATTAACACCTGTAAATCTAAATCACTCAGTCTTAATAATGAACCGACACTATAGGCAATAATCGCACCACCGATTAATCTGAGAAAACTGGCTCCCACTTCATAAAGGCTAATTTTCCACTGACTTTCGGCAATTTCTAAGCCCAACAATAACAAGCCGAGGGGAATAGCCGATTCCGCCACCAAATTCAATCCCTCATCAATATTAAAAGGTAATTTTATCGGAAGTGCGTAAAGTACCAAAGCCGCGATAATTGACCAAAATAGCGGTAATTTGAGGGTAAATTTTAAGGACGATTGCCAACCTCCCCCTTTGATGATAGCTGGCGCTGTGATTAAAACCACTAAATTCCAGGCGATTAAATAAACAATCGCCCTTTCTAGTCCGGCTTCTCCTAAAGCTAAGAGGGTGACAGATAACCCCATATTGCCAACATTTGATAGGGAGGTGGTGGCAATTAAACTTTTTTCCGTTGACCGAGACAGGTTTAAATAACGTGCGATCGCCCAAGCTACCAAACACAATAATATATAAGTCAAAATAAACCCTATCCCCATTCCCGCCATATTTTGGGGGGTCAGAGTGGTTCTATATAGTGTGTCAATAATCAGTATGGGAAACAGAACATACAGCAGCAAACGGGAGATGGTTTGGCGATCTATGATCAGGGTTTTCCCGGCAATAAAACCAATCAGAACAATGCACCCAACGGGGATAACAGCAGAAAATAAAGCAATCATCAAAGGTAGTAAAGGCTGCAAAAAACAGCCAGATCTGATCTGACTGCTATACTTTGGCGATAGTCTAACGCAACTTTCGACAATTGGGGAAGGTTAATGGGTGATTCACGTAAACCTCTTGGGAGCGTGGAAGCCCCGTGTCTTTAGACCGGGGAGGAAACGCGACAGGGGGACTTTAGTCCCCGTCAATCTTTCAAGCATAGGCGTAACCATCCTTCCTGTGAATGGGTTGGCAGTATTTGTGGCTGATGCCTGCCACCCGTACCGAAGCGGTGGTAATATCAAAACTACCAGACGCACGGCAGAGAACCCGTCCTAGATATGAGCCAATTTTCTTCCCCGCTGTGACCGTTGCCGTCACCATGTCGCCAGTCTCAACGCCTTGAGGAATTTGCCTCCTGGAGCGGTGACGATTCGGGAATCCGT
>NZ_JBIMLI010000034.1:0-39378 GCF_051859755.1 Limnospira sp. | reverse complement strand
ATATTCAACCAAGGGGCTGAATTCCCTACCAGGCGGTTATTTCGGGCATTGCAGCCCTATTTCATGCCTGAACGTCTGGCACGCTTTCAGTATCTTAACATTAAACAGATCAACTCCATGGATGACTGGGAAACAAGAAACGGCTTAGACCTAAGCACACCCGTAGATTACACAGACTACAATTCAAGTTCAACAGGTAACTCCTACAGTTCGTCAGAGACTGCTGGTAAAAAGCCTAGTGCGCCGACACCGCCCAACTCAGACCCCCCTCCCCCTGAGCCAGAGGAACGGGGATTTTTACCAGTTTTGAGAAATCGCAATTTTCTCGCCTTGTGGAGTGGACAGGTTTTCTCTCAACTAGCCGATAAAGTCTACCTAGTCCTAATGATTGCTGTCATCTCCACTGAGTTTCAACAGGCTAACCAGAGTATTAGCGGTTGGGTCTCGGCGGTAATGATTGCCTTTACCATTCCTGCTGTATTATTTGGGGCAGGAGCCGGGGTCTATGTAGACCGCTGGCCGAAAAAAATGGTGTTAGTGTTAACAAATTTGCTGCGGGGTGGGTTGGTTCTTATCCTCCCGATTCTTCTGTGGCTATCTGAGGGAATGAAATTTACCAAATTCCCCTTGGGGTTCTGTTTGCTATTACTGATTACCTTTTTAGTCTCGACTCTCACTCAATTTTTTGCCCCCGCAGAACAGGCGGCTATCCCTTTAATTGTTGAACGGAAACATTTACTATCTGCTAATTCCCTATATACAACTACAATGATGGCTTCTGTGATTGTCGGTTTTGCGGTGGGGGAACCGCTGTTAGCTTTAGCCGATACCTTGCTAGAAAGGCTGGGGAGTCAATTACCTGTGGGTAAAGAGTTGATTGTCGGTAGTGGATATGCGATCGCCGGTTTACTATTACTATTGATGAAAACTGGCGAACAACAAAATGTTAGCTCACAAGAACAACCCCACATCCTCGAAGATTTACGCGAGGGGATGCGCTATCTACGAGATCATCATGGAGTCCGTAATGCTTTACTGCAATTAGTCATTTTATTTTCCATCTTTGCCGCCTTGGCTGTTTTAGCCGTTCGGGTGGCGGAGTTGATTCCTAACCTCAAATCATCACAATTTGGCTTTTTGCTGGCTGCGGCGGGCTTGGGAATGGCAATTGGTGCAGCTATTTTAGGTCATATCGGACACCAATTTTCCCACTTTAGAATCGCACTATTGGGCTCAATTGGCATGGCTATTTGTTTGGTGGGTTTAGCATTTTTGAGTCAGCAACTAGCACCCGCTTTAGGGTTAATTTCGCTGCTAGGCGTATTTGGTGCAATGGTAGGAATTCCCATGCAAACAACCATCCAAGCCGAAACCCCAGAAGAAATGCGTGGTAAGGTGTTTGGCTTACAAAACAACGCCATTAATATTGCCCTATCACTACCCCTCGCTTTGGCGGGTATTACCGAAACCTTATTCGGTCTGTCTTCTGTATTCTTGGCTTTAGCTATACTATCTGTAGTCGCAGGTAATTTAACGTGGTATATTTCCAAAAATGAGCGGTGAGTATGGGTAATCAATGGTTAATTATTGATGATTGATTCATCAGAACCATAGGCTATTTTCAGACTCCACCAGAAAATAGCAGTAGAAATAACCATAATTAAGGCAGCCCAAAACCATTGAGGTAGAAACAAGTATTGGGCAATTCTAGCAGTATCAGAGACCAAATTTTGACCATTGATGTTAACCCAACTACTGCCAAATAAATAATGTTTTTGGTGGTAGGTACTAACAATGGCTTGCATTCCCATGAATTGTACAGTAAAAGCCTGGATTTTTTGGGGTGTTTGAAAGGCAATGGATAAAATTAATAACCCCCATAATAATATAGCAAAAACTCCGAACAAAGTCCTAATCCATAATAAAACCGATAGCAACATAATCGAACCTAAAGCCATTAAACACCAGTGGGCTGTTTGATAACGACGACTAGATAATATTAAGATTCCACCTGCTACAGCGGGACCCAAAGGACCACCCATTGCTATTAATGCTCTGGCTAAAGAACCAAAGTTACCGGAATTATATGCGAGACCAGAACCATTAGGAAAAAGTAAGAGTTTATGAAAATTTCCTCCCAGTAAAATAGCAGTTAATCCATGACCCATTTCATGAAACCATGTAGCCAAAATGGAGAAAGGATATAAGACATAATTTCCCCAGTAAAATTGCCATAAGATAATGGTAGCAATAGCAGCAACAACTAACCCAAGCACCCCAATTTTAGATGATGATGAGTATTGAAAATCAGACATAAATTATCCCTCTTTTGTAGACCGGGGGCTAAACCAGATCTTAGCCGTGATTATATTTTAGCCTGAAATCCAGTCAAGTCGCCCCAGGGTCAAAAAAGAGGGTCATTGAGCTAAGGTCGGATGAAATGCGCCCAGACATTGCCATCTGGTCCACAAACTCGATTAAGATAGCTATAAGAATAGGGAAGGCGGCGACCCTCGGTGTTGGAATAGCCAGTGTAAGCATCTCCCCAGGGGTCATGAACGATATAGCCATATCGGTTGTAACCAATAACGGTGACAATATGACCGGAAGGAGTAAAATCTCCGGCTAATACGACCGGACGACTATTAATCAACTCGTTGCGAACTTCAGACCAGCGGCGAGTTGTGCTAAAACTGCCTTGAAAACCATAGGCGCGAATTAAGGCTGATAAAACACTATGGTTAGTTTGAGAACCTTGTCCAGCATAATCAAAACACCACTGTAAGAGTTCATCTTCTAACTGTCCACCCCATTTAGAACGCACACCATAGTAGTGCATGACCATGGCGATACAGGTAACATTACAAGTAGACCAATAAAATCGGGGATTATCTCGCTGGGAAAAATAGGGAACATTGATTAGCACTTGTGGGGGAGTCGGATCAAAAACTTTTCCCCCCCGTTGAAACTTGACAAACTTGGGAAATATATAACCGGTATTACCAAAATTCGGCAATTCTTCAGTTAAGGCGACTCGGACATGGCTTTGATCTGTACTGTAGCTACTAACACCATAAACCCGACCCAGAGGAAGGGTAACTTTTTCTGATTCTGCTAGTTGTCCTGAGTCTACGGGGCGTTTTTTGAGGACGGTTGTTTCCCTCATGGTCATGGTAATAGCATCGGGGTTATATGCGATCGCTTTTCCATCTCGCAATAAACTGACGTGCTGCCAATAAACATAACCCACATTACCAAAACCGGGGATAGATTGGTCTAGTGTGACCCGGAAATGACCTTGAAAGGAAGCATATCCGCGAATAGCAAAGTTTTGTCCTAACAGTAACTCAGCAAATTGATCAGGTGCTAAATTGGCAGAATCAATCGGTTGCGCCTTAATTCGGGTAGTGGTGGTCACTAGCATTTGAGCGCTAATATTAGTGTCGGGAACTTCCTCCATGTCAAAGGCTAAGGTGGTGCTTCCTTTCCGTAGCCGAACATGACCCCGGAAAAAATAGCCAAAGGAACCAATGGGAGGAATCCCATTTTCTAACAATAGTTTTAAGTGACCATCTACTAGACCATATTTGCTCACTTTAAATGTTTGACCAGCGGGGACGGTGACTTGTTGTTCAGAACCGAGTAAATTAGAATCGATAGGTGATACTTTAAAGAGGGTATCTTCTATAACATCAAGTTGTAGAGATTCCCCTACGGTCATGGCGTTTTCACTGACGGTAATATTGATAATTTGACTGGCTACCAGTTGACCTTGATCATCTGTGGTTTTAAGGCGCAGCCATCGATATCCGGGTTCACTAAATCCGGCTTCTAAATTAACTGTCCAGGTTCCGGCTTGTCGATTTATAACTACTTCTAAAGGATAACGATCTTCGGCTACTAAAGAAACAGCGATCGCTTGTTGACCATCAAATTGACCCTTCAGAACCACAGGTGTATTTATTAACACTTCTGGGGGGCCTTCATAGGTAAGGCTAGGAGTCGGAGAATAGGAAGCTGTAGCCCGGTTTAATTGCACAAAATTAGGAAAGAAATAACCGGTATTACCAAAACCCGGGAAATTTTCAGTTAAGGCTACTTTTAGATGTCCGTCTTCAGTGGTATAACTTTGTACCCCATAAATCATTCCGGCGGGAAGGGTAACTTGTTCTTCTGGAGATAAATAAGCTGAGTCAATGGGGCGTTTTTTAAACAGGGTGGTATTGATAATGGTTAGGGTAATGGCATTATGATCAAAGGTGATTTCACGGTCTCCCTGAAACATTTGCAAATGGTAGCGATACAGGTAGCCTACATGACCATAACCGGGAAGTGACTCGGTGAGTGTTACCCGAAAATGATCAGCTACACAGGCGTAACCTAGGGCTAGATAACTACTCCCTTGGCTGAGGGGATAGATGGCATTTTCCGGCAGTTGGGATCTATCATCAGGACTACGTTTAAGCACTGTATCATGAGTGACCCATATTAGTTTGGTTCCCGGAGGGTTTGGGGGTATATCATCTCGATTAAACCATAAAATTTGAGCCCCTTGTATCAGCAAAATATGTGACCGATATAAATAACCAGAACGCCCTAAATCACCCAGGGGATTAGTTAATTCAATATAAAAGTGATCATTTTGCAGTTCGTAGCTATCAACTGCTAAAATTTCGCCAATTTCTAAATCATATTTCTGCTCTGAGGTTAGTCTATCAGAGGCGATCGCTTGATGTTTAAATGTTGTATCTTGTAAGACGATTAACTGAGTAGATAAACCGACATTAAGCCCAGTATGACCTACAGTAAACTCAGCCCAAGTGTCAGCGACAACCTTACCAGATTGGTCTTTGCCTTGAACTCTTAACCAGCGTTTTCCAGCGGTATTAAAGCCTTTAGGCATGGGAATAAACCAAATCCCTAATCGAGGACTTAGTTGGGTAGGTAAAGGATATTGATCCTCAGCCATAACCGAAATCGTATCAATGTATTGACTAGCGTAGTTACCAATCAAAACGACAGGTTGATCGATGATAATATCGTTGGGACCAAGATAGCTCAGGATAGTTTCACTCATCTTCCTAAAAACCGTAGGGGTAATAACCGTAGGGTGTCTAAGGGTGCATTTGACATTACACATCCCACAATGGTTAGCATAACTCAGTGGCGCACCAATAAAGCCACCCCTAGAAAACTCTACAGGTGGCTCATCGTTAAAAACGGATATTTTTTGAATTAGCGATCGCACTAATTGACTTTAGCAAGAATATCCTGAGCGTGGGTAGAGGTGTTCACCTTGTCATCAACATAGTCAATGACACCCTCGCCATTGATAATATAGGTAACACGCTTGGCATAACCGCCGCCATCTACATCATAGGCTTTGGTAATAGCGCCATCGGTATCCGCCAAAAGTTGGAAAGGTAAGCCATATTTTTCGGTAAACAGCTTGTGGGAGGCTTCGTCATCAGTGCTTACACCCAGAACCACCATATCCCGGCTTTGATAGTTTTCGTAGTTATCCCGGAAACTTTGGGCTTCCTTAGTGCAACCAGGGGTGTCATCCTTGGGGTAGAAGTAGAGAACAACAGTTTTCCCAGCAAAGTCAGAGAGGGAAACCGTATTCCCGTTGGTATCTTTAGCGGTAAATGCGGGGGCCTTAGTACCAGCAGATAAAGCCATGTTATGGTTGTCCTCCTGAAAACGAGTTTGATATGCTTTGTCTATTTGTGAAGTTATTTTAAGATATTTTGCAATCAATTACACAATCCGATCAAAATTTGGGTCTACTGGTGGAGGATAATATACTCAAAACCAGCCATGAGGAAAGCCCATCAACCCATGAGTGCCCCTAATTCGGTTTCCAAGTCGATAGAATATTCTAGCGGGACGATCGCCCGAGCCCAGCGAGCCATCCGCTGTTCTCCATTTCAAATCAAACTTTTAACCGATTCCATTGACCAAAGCGTTAAACTGAGTGCCATTAGCGGAAATCGGGGTGTAGAGTTAGGATATACGCGATCGCCTCTACCGGAATTGAGAGCCGAAAACGCCCTTTTATGGCTAATCCAAGTCGGAGTATTGAGGCGAGAAGTAGACGGTCAGGGAATCACCGATAGTTTTCGACTGACTCCCCTGGGGCGAAAAGTAGCAGAACGACTAGCCGATGATATAAATAACAGCAAACCCCCATCATGGAGCGATCGCCTCAGTAATGCCCTGAGGCGTTGGTTACGCCTTCCCCTATAAATTAGCATCTCTGGTCAAAATCCCGAAATGAAAGCAATCATGGTGGTTGGAACCACATCCCATGCCGGAAAATCCATGCTCGTCACCGCCCTATGTCGGATTCTACGTCGTCAAAATCTGCGGGTAGTTCCCTTCAAAGGGCAAAATATGGCTTTAAACTCCTACGTCACCCCCACCGGCGCAGAAATGGGTTATGCACAAGCCGTACAATCCTGGGCGGCGGGTTTAGTGCCAAATGTAGCCATGAACCCAATTTTGTTAAAACCCCAGGGAAATATGACCTCTCAGGTAATTCTGAAAGGGAAACCACTCGCCACCCTCAAAGCTACCGAATATTATGAGAAATTCTTTGATACCGGGTGGGATACCATCACTAAATGTCTGGATTATCTGAAAAAGGAATTTGATGTAATTGTCTGTGAGGGCGCGGGAAGTCCGGCGGAAATCAATCTCAAGCACCGAGATTTAACCAATATGCGAGTCGCGCAATACCTGCAAGCATTCACCATATTGATAGTTGATATTGACCGTGGGGGGGCTTTTGCTCATGTAGTGGGAACCCTAGAATTGCTAGACCCAGAGGAACGAGCCTTAATCAAGGGCATTGTGATTAACAAATTTCGCGGTATGCGATCGCTGCTCGATTCTGGTATTGAGTGGTTAGAGAAATACACCGGAATCCCCGTCCTCGGAGTAATTCCCTGGGTAGATATCGCCATGCCAGCAGAAGATTCTCTCAGTTTACTGGAACGCCGTTCTCGTTCCGACAATATTGATATAACCATCGCCATAGTGAAGATTCCTCGGATTTCTAACTTTACCGATTTTGACCCCTTAGATGCCGAATCCACCGTTAAAGTCCAATATGTCGAACTCAATCAACCCCTAGGACATCCCGATGCCGTAATTATCCCCGGTTCTAAAACCACCATTGCTGATCTACTAGCCCTGCAAAAAAGTGGCATGGCTTCTCAAATTCAGGATTATGTAGAAGCAGGCGGTCAGGTCATGGGTATCTGTGGGGGGTATCAGATGCTAGGACAACAGGTATCTGATCCCCGTGGCTTAGAGGGTAAAATCGGAGACTTTCCCGGCTTAGGTTTACTTCCCATCAAAACCATACTTTTATCAGACAAAGTCTCCCGCCAGCGGTTGGTAACATCTAATTATCCAGAAATCGGATTTCCCGTAGAAGGCTATGAGATACACCAAGGGCGGACTCAAATTTTGGACAAACGGGAGACAGCACCCCTATTTGACGACGAAGATTTAGGAGTAGTCAGCAGCAATAGATCCGTCTGGGGTCACTATTTGCATGGCATCTTTGATAATAGTCCCTGGCGCAGGTCTTGGTTAAATCATCTCCGAAAACCAAGGGGATTAGGGACCTTACCCACCGGGATTCCTAACTATCGCGAACAACGAGATCTGATGCTGGATACCTTAGCTGATGTGGTCGAAGAATATTTAGACCTGAGTACCATTCTCGGTTGACATGGTGGGGGGCGACCCGGAACCTGGTTTCTCAGGGGAATTTGTCTCCCCCCCCTTGTCACTTGTCCCAAGGCGATTAAAATTGAGATTGCTTTGGTTTATGGAAAACAGATAATTTTTTCGTCAATCTTGGCTAATGGGAGATATGAAGGACAATAGGTTATATGGATATTCAACAAATCTTGGAAAGAGGTGGCCCAGCGATGTGGCCCCTAATGGTATTATCAATTTTATCCATTAGTACCATTATTGAAAGACTGTGGTTTTGGGGAAATACCCTCACCCGTGAACGCCGAATTGTCAACCGGGTTTTGGATGTCGCCCGGAGGGGACAGTGGGGAATGGCTTATCAGATTGCCAAACAAAGCAATAATCGCCCCATGGGAAGGTTTTTTTATGCCCCCCTTAAACTCGCTACCCCAGACCCTGAATTATTTAGTCTCGCCCTGGAAGCCGCCGCTGAGGAGGAATTTGTTTCTATGCGACGGGGCGATAAAATCCTAGAGGCGGTAATTGCCCTCGCCCCTATGTTAGGTTTGTTGGGAACAGTTTTGGGTCTGATTAATTCTTTGGGTTCTATCCGCCTGGGAGATATTGGTACTTCTTCGGCTGCTGATGTCACCCTGGGAATTGGAGAAGCCCTGATTAGTACAGCTACAGGCCTGATTGTGGCTATTATCAGTCTGGCTTTCTATCGCCTGTTTCAAGGCTTTTCCTTTAGCCAAGTTAAGGTCTTCCGAAAAGCCGGAAATGAATTAGAATTACTCTATCGCCAGGATTGGCCAGAGGTTAAAGCTCAGATGCTGCTTCCGGGAGAGGCTAATGATTCCTCTTTGATGGCGGAAGAACCCCAGGAGGATTTTCCCCTAAAAGGTAGTTTAATTAAGCTACCGGATGAGGAGGGGTCGGAGGATGAGGAAACTCCTTTAATCAAATTACCTTCAGAATCTGAGGATGAGGAAACTCCCTCTCAATCAGAATTCCCTGGGTCGGTAGCTGAACAAAATACTTTAATTAAACCTGTGATTAAGGGTAATTCTCGCTTGGCTGATGATGATAAACATCAAAAAGGAGAGCTTGAATAATATCAACAACACGACCAGAGCAAATTAAACCTTTGTCATTGATACCAAGATACTAACAAACACCCTTTTTGGTGGGACTATCCACGGAGGCAGATTGATGAAAGTTAACATAGATTATCAGGTTGATGAGGGGCGCATTGAACTGCTACCCCTGATTGATGTGGTTTTTTGTATTCTGACGTTTTTTATTTTGGCAGCCCTACAGCTTACCCGACAACAGGCGATCAATGTGGATTTGCCACGGGCGGGGACTGGTGAAACTCAGATGCAAAAAATGTTGGTGGTTGGGGTGGATATTCGAGGGGATACTTATATTGACCAGCAACGGGTTAATTCTCAACAAATGCAGCGGGCTTTGGAACGTTTTTTAAGGTGGAATCCTAGTGGTTTGGTGGTGCTGTATGCCCCTAAAGATGCCCGTTATAATGATGTTGTACAGGTTTTAGATAAAATGCGGGCTGTGGGAGGCGATCGCGTTGCTTTGGCTACTTTACCGAGTTCTGAGGAAATGCCCTCTCCGGTTGATTCTGAGGGTTTATTAGCCCCTGATGTACTGACACCTAATAATGGGGTGGAACCTCCTATTAATCCTTTCCTCCCCTCTCAGCCGCTTAATGAAATGCAGCCAGGGAGTCCTTTATTGTCGCCTCCGGGTTCCCCCACTTCTCCCACTTCTCCCACTTCTCCCACTTTCCCTCTACTTCCTGACAATTGAAAAATCGATCATTGTTCCAGTCAGCAGCCACGGCTATTACAGTAGATACATTGGGGGGTTAAAAAATAAAATTTAGTTGTAAATGCCAGTGGTGGCGATCGCGAATAATTTGGATTTTTTGCAGAAACTCCCGCAGATAAAATCGCCTCTCCGTTTCTGATAAATCTAGCCAAAATTGGCGGATAGAAACCGCTTGAGCCGTGGCTTGTAAATTCACTGGGGGAAGTTGGGATAATTGATTCTCTAGTTGGGCGATTTCTTGGCGCAATTTATATTCCCTAATGGTGGCAGTTTCCCTGTCTAATATTCCTGTGTTTTGCAGAGTTGGCAGTTGATTGATGATGTCTTTTTTGTGGGCTATTTCATCATAAATCTGCTGCTTAAATAGGTCTAAATCTGGAATCTGTAATTGGGCAACTGCTGGGGGTAGGTCGGTACAAATTCGGTCAATGGTAGCCGATAAAATATCATGATAATTAAGGGATTTACACTTAGTTAAACGCGGACATTTTAGAGGTCTTAAATATAGATATTCTCGCTTTTTGTTATGTGTAGTTACCCGGCTAATGGTCATCCCTGAACCACATTCACTACACATTACTAAACCAGCTAAAGAACGGGGGGCGCTGGCTGTGCGAGGTGGGAGGCGCTGGTTGCGTCGTAATAACCTGTCGATTTGGGCGGCTTCTTCACGGGAAATAATCGGAAGATGAGTATTAGAAATAATATCGCCATTCTGATAAGCTAAATCCCCTCGATAAACGGGGTTAATTAACCATCGCTTCCCGGTAGTTACGGAGATTTTTTTATGATATCGCTTGTGTAAATACCGAACTGCGCCGCGTAGGGAACCGTACAGTAAAAAATGCTCAAAAAAGTCTTTAACTACAGGTGCGGTGCTGCGATCGATGGTGTAGCGGTCCTTTCCTCTACGGTAGCCATAGGGTGCTTTTCCGGGGGGAGGAATGGCTTTTAAACGGTTGCGCGCGTGTCCTTGGCGGATACAACGGCTGTGGTAACTTTGTTGAATTTCCGAGATAAATTTGATTAAATCTACACGGGAAATATCGGAGGATTTTAGGTCGGATTCAATGGCGATAACTTGGATGTTTAAGTGTTGGAGTTGGCGGAGGCGATCGCTAACTTCTAGGACAGAGTTACCCAATTCTTCATAGCGTTGGATTAATAAATAGTTGGGGGGTGGTAGTTGTTGACAATCTTCTAGCATTTGCTCTAGTTGTTGGCGATCGCCAAAATCTTGATAAATCCCATCAATATCCCATCCCCAAATCGTCGGATCTGGCGGCGGTTCTAACAGCGGTTCCGTATAAGAATAGGCGAGAATTTTCATATTTGACTCAATTCGATAATATTACCATCAGGGTCAGCCACAAAAAGGGCTGAACGACCGGAAGCGCTCATTTGAAACGGGTAATTATGGCGGGTGAGTTGTGCTTTGGCGATCGCCAAATCAGCCACAGCGAAAGCTAGATGTCGGTTGCGTCCCCATTTGGCTTCATTGACTCGATCGCCAATTACTTGTTCAGATTCAATTAGATGAATTTGCCAATCACCAATCTGATACCATATTCCTGGGAAATTCAAAGGGCGATCGACAGCAGTTAACTGTAAGATCTGGCTATAAAATTGCTGAGATTTTGCCAAGTCCGAGACTAAAATGGCTGCGTGTAGAGGTTTGGTGATGTTCATAGTTGGGAGCAATTATCGATAATTGTTGTGTTTGACCTGTGGTTGGTAGTATGCGATCGGGCGATCGCATAAACTCCTGTAGTATCAACCAAATTATCACCAAATCCCCGTAACTCTGCTATAACCCCATTAAGATAGATAGGGAAAAGACCACAGGGCTAAAGATCCAATGACTTCTATCCTACTTGAATCAAATATCACCCGCTCACTAAACGCTCCCACCATCTACAAATTATCAAATGGTCTCACCATTGTGGCAGAACAGTTACCCGTTGAAGCCGTGAACTTGAATGTTTGGATTGATGTTGGATCCGCTGTCGAACCCGACCCGATCAACGGGATGGCTCACTTTTTAGAACACATGGTGTTCAAAGGGACTCCCAACCTCAAAGCTGGGGAATTTGAAAGACTCATCGAACAACGAGGCGCTTTAACCAATGCAGCCACCAGCCAGGACTACACCCACTATTATGTTACCAGCGCTCCCGCCGACTTTGCTACCCTAGCCCCCCTACAGCTTGAAGTAGTATTTAACCCAATTATTCCCGATGATGCCTTTGAGCGAGAGAGGCTAGTAGTATTAGAAGAAATCCGGCGATCTGAAGACAACCCCGCGCGTCGTTCATTTCAGCGGACCATGGAAACAGCCTTTAAGCGTCTCCCCTATCGTCGGTCTGTACTAGGACCAGCAGCCGCTATTGAACAGTTAACTCCTCAGCAAATGCGAGATTTTCATCGCAGCCATTACTGTCCCCAAAAAACCACGATCGCAGTTGTGGGAAATTTACCTGTAGAGACTTTAATTGGAACAGTAGCCGAGTCTATCCCATTACAGACACCTCCAGAACTTCCCCCAGAAGTAGATCTGCATCATCTGATCCCAGAGTCAGGATTTAGTGAAATTGTCCGCCACGAAATCATAGATGATAGCTTACAGCAAGCTCGATTAATGATGGTGTGGCGGGTTCCCGGACTCAATCAACTCTCAGAAACCTATGCTTTGGATGTTTTGGCTACAATTTTAGGTCAAGGTCGTACCTCCCGCCTAGTGCAGGATTTACGAGAAAAGCGGGGTTTAGTGTCTGGGATTAGTTGCAGCAATATGACCCAGAGGCTACAGGGAGTATTTTATATTTCCGCTCGGTTGCGGGTCGAACACTTAGCCGAAGCCGAAGCGGCGATCGCAGAACATATTAACCGACTCCACAGGGAATTAATCACCCCCACCGAAATGACCAGGGTACGGACTCAAGTAGCCAATCGGTTTATTTTTGGTAGTGAAACACCAAGCGATCGCGCTAATTTGTATGGTTACTATCAGGCGATCGTCGGAAATGTGAACCTAGCTTTAGAATATCCCAGCCAAATTCAATCCCTGAATGCCGAACAATTACAACAAGCCATCCGCCAATATTTATTACCCCAAGCCTATGGGGTAGTTATCCTGAAACCTCATACCCCCTAACGAAACTGAAACCGGGAGTTGATATCCCCTTCTAAATCTCGACCCCCTCTGATATTTTGTATCAAATAATGAATTATTTGTAGGGGGGGTCAACAAACCATGTACAATTGCAGTGATTTTGTGACCTAGCACCCAAAATGAGACTACAAGATTTCCTAGGAACCAATACTCGATATGATATACAACAGATTGATGATGACGAAGCTCTGAGTCGTCAAATCCAAACTCGTCTGATTGATTTAGGACTCCTAGATCCCCCAGCCGATGGTATTTTTGGCCCCTTATCAACCGCCGCATTCAAACGATTTCAGGAGTTAATGAACATCAGTGAATCTGGTATTCTGGCCACTGAAACTGCCCAAAAACTCCTAGACACTACCACTATGCGGCCCCCGAACATGAGGCTTGAGGATTTCCTGGGAACTAATATTCGATATGAAATCCAAGCCATTTATGATAATGAAGGTTTGAGCCGTCAAATTCAGACTCGACTGATTGATTTAGGACTCCTAGAACCGCCAGTTGATGGCATATTCGGTCCCTTATCAACCGCCGCATTCAGACGCTTTCAGGAGTTAATGAACATCAGTGAATCTGGTATTTTAGGCTCTGAAACCGCCAAAAAACTGATAGAAACCACCACTATTCGACGGGAAAATATGAGACTACAGGACTTTGTAGGGACTAATATTCGATATGACTTCCAAGCCATTTATGATAATGAGGCTCTGAGTCGTCAAATTCAGATTAGGCTGATTGATTTAGGACTCCTAGCGCCCCCAGCTGATGGCATATTCGGCCCCTTATCAAGGGCGGCTTTTCGGAATTTTCAGGAGTTAATGAACTGTAGCGAACCCAGTGGCATTCTCGGCACAGATACCGCCAAAAAACTGATAGAAACCAAAACTGTTAGTCGTCCGGGAAATATGCGGCTACAGGACTTCCTGGGAACCAATCTCCGATATGATGTGAAGGCGATTAATGCTGATGCAGGTTTGAGTCGTCAAATTCAAATCCGGCTCATTGATTTAGGGCTGCTAGACCCGCCCGCCGATGGAATCTTCGGTCCCAAGTCAACCGCCGCGCTGCACCGTTTTCAGCAGTTAATGGAATGCTCTGAACCCGGATTTATTGGTTCTGAGACTGCCAAAAAACTCATTGAAACTAAGGTTTCTGACCTCCCCGTAACTACTCCCATTTTAAAAGTCATCAGAAATACAGTTTTCAAGGTGAGACCGATCGCCTCTTCTCAACTGAACAACTCCGAGAAATTTTCCATTCCAGCCGGACGGGAATTTTCAGTTTTGGCTTATGATCCGATCCGGGCGCATTTAAGGGTAGCTTTGCGTAATGAGTCCTTTGGTGGTTATTCCATCTTGTATATTTGGGCTGGCCATGTGGAAGTTTACGAGGGAGGGACCAGAACCCATCCCCGACCCCTACCAACTAGCCGTCGTCTGAATGTCCCCTTCAAGTCACAATTAGATAATTTCTACAACCCCACAGGCGCTTGTAATGTCACTTCCATCGCCATGTGTTTGGCATATTTTAATATTCCGCGTCGCAATTTGAGATATCGTCAATTTGAGGATGAACTATATCGCTATGCCCTGGATATGGGTTATAGTCGCCATAATCCCTACGATTTAGCTCGCATTGTCCGAGACTATGGTGCTAGGGATCATTTTACCGAAAATGCCGTGATTGAGGATGTACAGGACTGGATCGCAGCCGGTTATCCTGCCGTTATCCATGGATACTTTACCTCCTTTGGGCATATTATTGTCGTGGTAGGCTATGACCAAAATGGGTTTATCGTCCATGACCCTTATGGGGAGTGGTTTTCAACCGGATATCGAACCGATCTAAGTGGTGCTTACTTACACTACTCCTATCGACTCATTCGGCGGGTATGTATTCCTGATGGTAATTTTTGGGTGCATTTCATCTCCAGGTGAGATAATTTAAACCCGACTTTACCAACTCCATAGGAATTGCGTAACTCCTGTGGAGTTGTCGAGTACATAGCCAGCCAAAAAACTTGTACAAAACACCAAAATTATAACTATAGACATGAGACTACAGGACTTTGTGGGGACTAATACTCAATATGATATCAAAGCCATTTATGATAATGAAGCTCTGAGTCGTCAAATTCAAACTCGACTGATTGATTTAGGACTCCTAGCGCCGCCAGTTGATGGCATATTCGGCCCCAATTCAACGGCGGCTTTTCGGAGTTTTCAGGAGTTAATGAACTGTAGCGAACCCAGTGGCATTCTCGGCACAGATACCGCCAAAAAACTGATAGAAACAAAAAGTGTGAATCGCCAGGGAAATATGAGGCTACAGAACTTCCTGGGTACAGATATCCGATATGATGTGAAGGAAATTAATGCTGATGCAGGTTTGAGCCGTCAAATTCAAATCCGGCTGATTGATTTAGGGCTGCTAGACCCGCCAGCAGATGGGATATTTGGTCCGAAGTCAACCGCGGCGCTGCATCGTTTTCAGCAGTTAATGGAATGCTCTGAACCGGGATTTATTGGTTCAGATACTGCCAAAAAATTAATTGAAGCTAAGGTTTCTGACCTCCCGGTAACTACTCCCATGTTAAAAGTCATCAGAGATACAGTTTTGAAGGTGAGACCGATCGCCTCTTCTCAACTGAACAACTCCGAGAAATTTTCCATTTCAGCGGGACGGGAATTTTCAGTTTTGGCTTATGATCCGATCCGGGCGCATTTAAGGATAGCTTTGCGTAATGAGTCCTTTGGCGGTTATTCTGTGTTGTATATTTGGGGTGGTCATGCGGAAGTTTACGAGGGAGGAACCCAAACCTACCCCAGAACCCTACCAACTAGCCATCGTCTGAATGTCCCCTTCAAATCACAATTAGATAATTTCTACAACCCCACAGGCGCTTGTAATGTCACTTCCCTAGCCATGTGTTTGGAGTATTTTAATATTCCCCGCCGTGATACGAGATATCGTCAATTTGAGGATGAACTGTATCGCTATGCTATCAATAAGGGCTATAGTCGCCATAGTCCCTACGATTTAGCCCGCATTGTGCGAGACTATGGTGCTAGGGATTATTTTACCGAAAATGCGGTAATTGAGGATGTACAGGACTGGATAGCTGCGGGTTATCCTGCCGTTATCCACGGATACTTTACCTCCTTTGGGCATATTATTGTCGTGGTAGGCTATGACCAAAATGGGTTTATCGTCCATGACCCTTATGGGGAGTGGTTCTCCAGTGGATATCGAACGGATCTAAGTGGTGCTTATTTACACTACTCCTATCAACTCATTCGGCGGGTGTGTATCCCTGATGGCAGTTTTTGGGTGCATTTTATCTCGAAGTAAAATTGTCTAAACTCTGCTATACCAACGTAGGAGGACTTGGGCGAGTCGTTTGGAGTTGTGGCGGACATAGCCAGTGTCGCTATCAACTTCAATGATATTGGTTAATACCATTCTTCGCCCTAATTCCTTGACGGCTTCCCGGTCAATAAAAACTGGGTGAGAGTCTTCTTGAGCATAGCGGATTAATGCTTGAGCCGGGGGGACTTTTCCTTGCACTAGGACAGCATCAAATAGTTGATGGCCACAAGCGTCATCGATCGCCCGAATGTGGTCGGCGACGCTGTAGTTATCAGTTTCTCCCGGTTGGGTCATGACATTACAAACATAGATGCGGGGGACTTGGCGTTGAGCGATCGCTTCCGTAATTTCTGGGACCAATAAATTGGGGATAACGCTAGTGTAGAGGCTACCAGGTCCGATAATAATCAAATCTGCTTCTTGAATGGCATTAATAGCTTTAGGAAGGGCTGGGGGGTTGGCAGGTGTGCAACCAATTTTGACAATTTTACCCCTAGCTTCTGTAATACTGGACTCTCCATGAATACGACGACCATCTTCTAATTTAGCCCACAGGTGAACATCGCTGAGGGTAGCGGGTAGGACTTGACCGCGAATAGCCAAGACCTTAGAACTAGCTGCGATCGCCCTTTCCAGGTCTCCGGTCACCTCTCCCATAGCCGTGAGAAATAAATTACCAAAACTGTGACCTGTCAAACCATCCCCAGCCCGAAATCGGTATTGGAATAATTCGGTCAATAGCTTTTCCTCATCAGCTAAAGCCGCTAAACAGTTGCGAATATCTCCTGGGGGTAATACTCCAATTTCGCGACGCAAGCGCCCAGAGGAGCCACCATCGTCCGCTACGGTAACAATAGCCGTGATATTAGCGCTGTAATCTTTTAAACCCCGCAGCAGGGTTGATAGACCCGTGCCGCCGCCAATAACTACGATTTTCGGACCTCGGTTGAGGCGGCGCAATGCTAGGAGGCGATCGACCAATTCCTGATCACCTTCCGGGGTGAATACCTGGGTAATAGAGTTAAAGCTGCGACTCTGACCCCAAAAAACGAATAGTAAACCCGCCAAAATTAGCAACGGTCCAGAAACCGAGTTAGGGATAATTTGGGTAATCCATTCCAGAAATCCCCTGAGCAGTTGCAAAATATAGAAAATTGGGGTCATTCCTGTCCAGATAGCTAACCCCAAACTGGTCAACAATACCCCTCCGGCGCTAATAAGTAACCACCGTTTGACTAGCAAACCGGGGGCTAACCATTTGAACCACTGTCCTATTCGTGAGGAGGAACGGTAGCCTGAGCGACTCCAATTTAGTCGGAGTTTGAACAGGCGACGCAGTTTCAATCTAAGGGAAATAATCGACATTGATAATAGACCTCAATAAAAATCTGTGGTGGTTAAATTTTGGCAAACCTAATTCGAGATGATAGCCTGTATCTCGCCATTTCTAGTTATATGGATATGGTGCATAGGGAAGAGTCTATGGCAAATTGGGAATGGCAGTATATCTTGTATATGTGCCATAGCTTGTGTATTACAGGCGGGTTGATTGATAACTATGTCCGGGAACCGAATCCAAATCTAATATGTCTGAGCCACTAATTGAACTGCGAGCAATTTCTAAAGCCTTTGGTTCCAATGTGATTTTAGATGGGGTAGATCTAAAAATCTATCCTGGTCAAGCGTTGGGAATTATCGGTCCTTCTGGGACGGGAAAATCAACGATTTTGCGGATTATAGCGGGGTTATTACCTCCTGATGCTGGAGAAGTATATGTCAAGGGACAACTGCGACGGGGTTGGGTGGATGATCTTAGTGATCCGATTGGTATTGGGATGGTGTTTCAGAATGCGGCTTTGTTTGACTCTCTTAATGTTCAACAAAATGTGGGATTTCGCTTGTATGAACACAGCAGACTTTCCCCGGCTACTATTCGTCAATTAGTTGAAGAAAGGCTAGAAATGGTGGGTCTGCCTAATATTTGCGATCGCTATCCAGCAGAATTATCTGGAGGAATGCGAAAACGGGTGAGTTTCGCCAGAGCCATTATGCCCAACCCAGAAACCCCAAGCGATAATCCCGAAGTTATACTGTATGACGAACCAACCGCCGGTTTAGATCCGATCGCTTCAACGGTGATTGAAGATTTGATTCGCAGCCAACAAAAGCGGGACGGGGGTGGCAGCACCTATGTGATGGTGACACACCAAGATAGTACAATCCGCAGAACCACAGACCAGGTAATTTTTTTGTATAAAGGTCAAATTCAATGGCAAGGGTCAATTGAGGAGGCTTACAAGTCCACCAATCCGGCGCTGAGACAGTTTTTTACGGGCAGTGTAAGCGGACCCATTCAGGTGGTCAATTAGCTGATGGGATCCTGAAATTTGTTAAGTTAGCCTAACATTATGAAGATGGGACAGACAGATGAGAGGATGAATTATGCGATCGCGAAGTGTCCGTGAAGGATCAGTCGGTTTGTTGATTATATTGGGAGTGGGGCTATTTGGGGCCACAGCTTTTTGGCTGCGGGGGATCAGTCTTGGTCAGCAGAGTTACCAAATTCGGGCAGAATTTCCTAGTGCTACTGGTCTTCAAATTGGCGTACCTGTACGATATCGGGCGGTAAGAGTCGGGCGGGTTACCAGAATTCAACCCCAGTCTAATGGGGTGGAGGTGTTGCTAAATATTGAATCTACCGATTTAGTAATGCCACGAAATTCCCAAGTTTTGGTCAATCAGACGGGTTTTCTGAATGAAACATATATTGATATTATCCCCAATATAGTCTTAACTCCTGAGCTGGTGGCTGCTAACCCCATTGCTGCTGACTGTCCCTCGTCAGATATTTTGTGCCATGAGAGTTCCGTTCAAGGTTTACCGGGTATTAGCCCCGATCGCCTCATGGAGACTATGCTTGATTTAGGGGAACTCTATGGCAACCCGGAATTATTTGCTAATCTAAATGCTGCGGTGGAAAATACCGCCCTCGCCGCCGCCGAAGCCACCCAACTGACCACCAAAATGGGGCAATTAGTTGATATAGCTAAATTGGAGTTGGGTAATTTCAGTGCATCCGTGGATCAAAACATGAACTTATTTTCCTCGGAAATGACTCAACTTTCCGAGCAGCTAGAGCGCTCCATGCAGGAAGTCAGCGGAGCAGCACTGCAGTCGGCTAATTCCTTAGACCAGGTTACTGGTGATATAAGTGCCTTAACTCAAGAGGTAAATGCCCTGGTTGCTACCAATCGCTCCACTTTGCTGACGACCTTAAATAATATTAATGAAACCAGCCAGGAATTGAGTGTAGCGATCGCTACACTAACCCCAGTTATAGCCCGATTTGAACAGGGGGAACTATTAACCAATCTGGAAACCTTATCAGCCAATGCCGTGATCGCCTCGGAGAACTTGCGAGATGTTTCTCAGAGTGTCAACAACCCGGATAATATAATCTTACTGCAACAAACCCTAGACTCGGCCCGTTCCACCCTGCAAAATATGCAGAAAGTGACCGCAGATATTGAAGATTTGACAGGAGATCCGAGATTGCGCGATAGTTTACGGAGGATCATCAACGGCTTGGGTAATATTCTCGCCTCCACCCAGGAGTTAGAACGCCAAACCGCTGTTGCCGAAACCCTAGCCCCCCTCAGTCAAGCGGCGGACGCGGGGGATGAAAAAACCATGAAACTGCTATTCTCAGAAATCGATTCAGATATATCCGATTTATGGGCTTTGGTCAGTTCACCAGACACCGCCGCTAATTCTCCCCGGTGGACTATTGACAGCACTTCCTCAGTAGAGATTTATGGGGAATAGTTAACTATGAGCTGGGTATGTTTGGGTTATGCTTATGCCAAGGGGTGGCTTGTTCATAAGCATGGGCGACTTCAAACAGACGACTTTCGCCGAGAACTTTGCCAATTAACTGCATTCCAATGGGGAGACCCTGACTGTCAAATCCACAGGGAACGCTGATCGCGGGTAAACCGGCTAAATTGACGGGAATTGTCATCAGGTCGGAAAGATACATACTCAGGGGGTCAGAGGTTTTTTCTCCGGCTTTAAAAGCGGTGGTGGGAGAGGTAGGACAAACTAGGACCTCTACTTGAGTAAAAGCGCGATCGAAATCTTGTTTAATCAGGGTGCGGACTTTTTGGGCTTTCAGATAATAGGCATCATAGTAACCAGCAGACAAAGTATAGGTTCCTACCATGATCCGACGTTTGACTTCCGCCCCAAAGCCTTCGGCGCGGGTTTTGGCGTACATCTCAATCAGGTTATCAGCATCAGGAGTGCGGAAACCATATTTAACCCCGTCATAGCGGGCGAGATTAGCGGAAGCCTCGCTGGGGGCGATAATATAGTAGGTGGGTAGACCATAGCGGAACCGAGGACAGGAGATGACCTGAATTTCTGCGCCTAGGCTTTGCAGGACATCGATCGCTTTAGTAACGGCTTGTTCTACTACGGGATCTAAGCCTTCCCCGAAGGTTTCTTTAATTACCCCAATTTTGATTTTGCTTCTGGGTTTGAGGGAGGGCTTTAAAAAATCGCTATAGTTGGGGATCTCTACGTTAAGACTGGTGGAGTCTTTGGGGTCGTAACCAGCGATCGCATTTAGCAAAATCGCCGCATCTTCGACCGTGCGACCAAAGGGGCCAATCTGATCCAACGAAGAAGCATAAGCTACCAACCCATAGCGGGATACTAGCCCATAGGTGGGTTTCATGCCTACAACTCCACAGAATGAGGCTGGTTGACGAATGGAACCCCCTGTATCCGAACCAAGGGCAACTACTGCCTGGTTGGCTGCTACGGCTGCTGCTGACCCGCCAGAGGACCCTCCGGGAACTCTGGTTATATCCCAAGGGTTAGCGGTGATTTGAAAGGCTGAGTTTTCGGTGGAACTTCCCATCGCAAACTCATCTAGGTTGGTTTTTCCGAGTATAACTGCTCCGGCTTCTATGAGTTTGGTGGTCACAGTGGACTCATAGGGAGGCACGAAGTTCGCGAGAATTTTCGAGCCACAGGTGGTGGTAATCCCTTCCGTACACATATTGTCTTTGACGGCTATGGGAATGCCTGCTAATAATCCGATTTCGTCTCCGGCTGCAATTTTAGCATCGACCTGTCGGGCTTGTTCTAAGGCTCGATCTGCGGTAATACACAGAAAACTTTTAAGTGTGGGTTCTAGTTTATTAATGCGATCGAGCGCTTCGGTGGTGATTTCCACAGCAGAGCGTTCTTTATTTACCAGTTGTTGGTGCAACTCGCAGATCGATGCCATGCGGTCTCCTCTGTTTTAGTTCTAATATTTGAGTTTAGCGAAAAATTGGTAACACTTTACTACCTGATCAGTGGCGATCGCTAAATTTTTGTTTGATCCGGAAATTTTGCCAAACTGACGATAGATCAAGCAGTGTTGTGGATGATGAGATGAGGAGGTATGCCACCAAAGGCTCATATTGAACCCCATTTATCGGTTGATGATCTCAAAAACCGTTACCGACAAGCTAGAGATACTACTGAGTCGCGTCGGTGGCATCTTCTTCATTTGGTTGGCAGCGGTTGGACGATCAAACAGGCGGCAGAGGTTGTGGGGTTAAATTACGACTACGCCAAAGAGATTATCCGACGTTATAACCACGAGGGCCCACCTTCGGTGAGAAACCGTAGTCGCGATCGCCAGCCCCCTGTGGCGCGATCGCTTTTGACTAAATCACAGCAAAAGGAACTCAAGCAGGCTTTGCAAGGTCCGGCTCCTGATGGGGGACCCTGGTCTGGCCCCAAGGTAGCCCAGTGGATTGCTGAACGCACTGGCCGCCAGCACGTTTGGCCCCAGCGGGGGTGGGACTATCTCAAACGATTAGGGATCAATTGGAAGCAACGGAACAATTCTGGTTCGGAATTTTGATCTATTCAGTTATCTGGTTCTAAGGACAATGAAACCAAAATATCTATTTAATTTAGCCACGGGAGGAGCGATGGCGATCGCTTCTTTCTTTGTTTCTAATGGCACAGCCGCTGAAGAAACCGAAATCACACAGTTTCCGCGCCATCGACATCAGCTATATCAGCCACATCAGCGATATAATACAGTAGTGGAACAAGAGTTTTTTTGTGGACGTAGTGATGATGATGTCCCTACTACTTTTGTCCGCAACTCGCGGGGTACTTTTCCCGTAATTCGTTGGGTTTCTTTGGTTTTTAATCAGGCTGGTTATGTGCCACAAACTCGCTGTCGCCAAGTTTCGGCTAAATTTCAGGAGTTCTATGAGCGCGGATTACTTAATTATGTGACTACAGGAACTGTTAATCGACAGCCAGTTATCTGTGTTTCTGATGCTAAGGATGGTCCCTGTTTGGGGGTTCTATTTACTCTCAAACCTAATCAAGATGCTCGCCGCACTATCCGACAGCTTTTTGCTCTACAAGCTAATGCTAATGCTGGTCCTTTGTCGGAAACTGATTCCCGTCTATATTTGGATTTCCAAGAATACCTAGATCAGCAAATTACTTTTAATTCTGATTAAATGCTGATCCTTCTGCCTCCTTAGTTGAGGGGTCCTGGGCGTGAGGAGGGGGCAGGAATAATTAATCATGGCAGTTTTTGATGAGGATTTATATGCTATTACTGCCTTTTTTAATTGCTAATTTTTCGGGAATTTGGCAGCATCATTTAGATTATTTTTTTCTACCTAATAAGTTACCCGCCATTACTTGCTCTACTAATCCGGTATGTGGCGAGGGTGAATGCCGACCTTGTAGCCCTCAAGAGTTGAAGGCGATCGCTGAATCAATTACAGTCAAAATTATTTCTGGGTCAGCTTGGGGGTCGGGAATTATCATTAAAAGAGAAGGTGATTTATATACGGTTTTGACTAATGATCATGTCATCAATACCGAGGAATCTCCCTATTTAATCCAAACTCCTGATGGTCAGATTTATCAAGCCGATTTACTCAAGAATTATTCCTTACAAGGACAAGATTTAGCCCTGATTCAGTTTCAGGGTAAACCTCAAAATTATGCGATCGCTTCTTTCCATCCTTCCGCTACTCTCTCACCCGGTGATAAAGTATTTGGGGCGGGTTTTCCATTTCCGATAGATGCCGATAATATTCAACCCATTAACTTTCACAATAATCATGGCAAACTGATAGACAAAAAACCATCATTAGATCATCTATTTAATCCCAAATCATCCCTCGCCAAATTCCCGGATAAAAAATACCCTCCCACCAGAAATAAAGGATTGAATTTAACCAGAGGGAGAGTCTCTTTAATTCCCGAAAAACCCTTTAAAAACGGTTATCAAATTGGCTATACTAATCCGATCCAAAAAGGCATGAGTGGCGGCCCCCTGTTAGACCGTTGGGGAAAGGTAGTCGGTATTAATGGAATGCACGCTTATCCCCTGTGGGGAGACCCCTATATTTATGATGATGGTGAACAGCCACCCCCAGATTTACGGGAACAAATGAGACATCTAGCTTTTGCCATTCCTAGCGATCGCTTGACTGAATTAGCACCGGAATTTTCCCCAACTACCCATTTATATATTACTGAAATTAATGCCATATTATGGCAATTTAACTATCCTGATTTTCCGTGGTTTTTACTGCCAGAAATTACCCAATAACTGGAGAAAATTACCCACATATCTTGTGGTAGCGTCAGACTCCGTAAAGAGTAAGGGCAAGCCGATTAGGGATTTGCTATAATTACTAACGACACATATAAGACATATCCAACATCTGACAAATGCTCAAACACCTGCGATATCTATGCTTATTTATGTTGGGGTTAGGACTATCACTGCTGATAGGTTGTGTTCCTCCGTCAATCAGTTTCAGCCTTAATTCCGAACCGGATACAGTGGCGATCGCCACAGATAGTGTGAGTTTGTCTCCACCGCTGAAATGTGAATTAAATAAAGATTGTTTAGTGATTTTATACACCGATCGCGATCCGAGTCCCCAAGCCGTAGATTTTGGCTGTGGTCGTCAAACCTATGATGGTCATAAAGGAACAGATTTTGCCATTCCCGATGAAAGAATGATGGCCAAAGGAGTCCCCGTATTTGCATCAGCCTCTGGTCAGGTATTAAGAGTCCGTGATGGAGTCGAAGATCGGCGAATTAGACATCCTGCGGAAAGGTCAAGGGTAGAGGGTCAAGAATGCGGTAATGGGGTAGTTATTGACCACGGAAAAGGTTGGGAAACTCAATATTGTCACCTGCGGCGGGGTAGTGTAGCGGTTAAATCAGGCGATCGCGTCAATACTGACACAGTGTTAGGAATGGTGGGAACATCCGGTTTAACCTCCTTTCCCCATGTTCACATCACCGTTACCCACCAAGGACAGGTAGTTGATCCTTTTGTCGGTCCGACCTCCTCACCCGGTTGTCAGATTAGCTTAGATCCGATTTGGAATCAACCCTCTGGGTATAATCCCACAGGTTTAATTAGGGCGGGATTTTCCACAGAACCCCCCGACATGGACCAACTTTGGGATGGGAAGCATTCAGAAACCGTCTTGTCCGCACAAATTCCCGCCCTATTATTCTGGGTACAAGCCTATGGTATTTTAGCGGGGGATGAGGTGAAATATCGGATGATTGACCCCAGAGGTAATGTGGTAGTTGACCATAATGACCGCATTCAATCTCCCAGTCTCACCTGGGTCGGCTATGTGGGACAAAGAAATTCTGGCGCTAGTCTACTTCCAGGAGTCTGGAAAGCTGAATACAGCCTTACCCGTGGCGATCGAGTTTTAATAAATGTGCAACGACAGGTTGAGTTAAATTTGACCTAACCAGAGTTAAACAGCCGATTAATGGGACAATGGTTATACTGTCGATCGCTGTCAGAGTCGCTCAAGACTCGATCAAGCATCGATTTTGCAGTAATGGAAATGTGTTTCAATGTTCAAACGAATTGCATCAATTATCCTAGTTGTTGTTAGTCTCACCCTGGGGGGATGTGTAGCCACCGGGGGAGGTCTAAAAAGTTTTGTGGACACAGCAGATGGCTATGAGTTTCTTTACCCTAACGGTTGGGTGGAGGTGAGGGTCTCTAATGGACCCGATGTGGTTTTTCACGATATGATCGACTCCACCGAAAATGTTAGTGTGGTGATTAGTTCTGTGACTAGGGGTGATAGTTTAGAGGAAATTGGCACTCCCACAGAGGTGGGATATACTCTCAGTAAAAATGCGATCGCCCCAGAAGGTTCGGGTCGGACAGCCGAGTTGGTGAATGCTGGGAAAAGAGAATCCACCAATAATACTTACTATTTACTGGAATATGCTGTGACTCTTCCTAATCAGCAAAAACGGCATGATTTCGCTAGTATTGCTATCAGTCGGGGTAAGTTGTTTACCTTGAATATATCCACCAGTGAACAGCGTTGGCAAAAAAGCAAAACTCTGTTAGAACAAGTGGTGCGATCGTTTACTGTTTATTAACGGAGATTCTGATATGGTGGACTCAGCTATCACTTTCGTCCTGGCTTCTGCTTCCCCAGCCAGACATAGACTCTTAAAAACTGTGGGAATTGAGCCAGTAGTAATTAACAGTGATTTTGATGAGTCTAGCATTCAGATTGATGATCCGACTGCATTGGTAGAACAACTCGCTAAAGCCAAAGCGGAAGCTGTGGGGAGACGGTTAAAAGACCATCCCCATAGCTATTTGGCAAACGGCAAAAATGCGCTAATTTTGGGCTGTGATTCGGTGTTGGTAATGGGGGGTGAAATTTACGGGAAACCTGCTGATAAACTAGAAGCGATCGCCCGTTGGCAAAATCTTAGTGGTAATGTCGGACAGCTTTATACTGGTCATGCTTTACTGGATTTGAATAAACCCAAACTTTTGGTTTTATCTCGCATAACTCATGTGCATTTTGCGACTGTTGATCAGGAGGAAATCCGGTCTTATGTGGAGACCGGAGAACCTTTGAACTGTGCGGGATGTTTTGCGATTGAAGGGAAAGGGGGGGCTTTTGTTGATAGGTTAGATGGCTGTCATACTAATGTGATTGGTCTGAGTTTACCTCTGCTGCGGTCAATGCTGCGCGAGTTGGGGTATGGCATTACTAATTTTTGGAATTAACCTAATAAACAGGCGATGGGGAATAGTATATATTCCAGAAAAAACAGTTTCCATAAGAGTTGGTAAAAATTGGCGATCGCTTGTTTTTCCCCTAGGTCTACACTGGTGCTTTGCCACCACATAAAACTCAGTAATATCAGATTAGTCATCACTAAAAATACTGGGTTTAAACTTTCATAAACTAGGAAAGCCGCCGCCATCATCCCTAAATAACAGATGGTGATTACTCCCCTAGCTAGATTAAATACGGCTACGGTTCCGAGGCGGATGGTAAAGGTGGTAATATGATATTGGCGATCGCCTTCAATATCGGGGATATCCTTAAAAATGGCAATAGCAAACGTAAACACCAAAATAAATAGGGTTAACACCCAAACCGTCGGGGGTATTACCGGAATTTGCCATAATTGGGGGGTTGATAACTGCTGGCTAAAATGACAAAACAGCCCCAGGTTGACAATCACCCCCCGGACTGTAAATATACATAATGCCGCCCAAACTGGAAATCTTTTTAAGCGTATGGGAGGGAGGGAATAGGCGGTGCCGAGAATTAAACTAATCCCAACAGTAGCTGCCAAAAAAGGCCCCCCAACCACGGCTAAAATAACCGCCAATATCCCTGTAGTGGCTACGATAATTTGACCCTGGCGGCGAGAATATACCCCAGACGCTAAAGGTAAATCGGGTTTATTAATTACGTCTATTTCGATATCTTCTAATTGATTAAGACCGACAATATAGATATTCCCACACAGACAGGCTATCCAACTAATCAGCAGGATGATTAAATTGGTGGGGACAAAAAGGGGATTTTCCCATGTAGTAGGATTAAGTTGATCACTAAATGCGATCGTAAACAACCCCAACACACTGAGACTGGTTCCGATAATGGTATGTGGTCGGGAAAACTTCCAGAAAGCATACAGCCAAGGCGCATTTTTCTGAACCGAGTTTCCAGTAACTTTTGGTAATGTAGTCGAGGAAGTCTGATTCATAATTGAGTTAAACTGATGGTCAATTAATCGTTAATATGCAATAGAGTTAATTGGTGAGATTTTCCATGGTATCCCACCCACAAAATCAGGTAATTGTGATAGTGTTTAGCAGCATCTTAATCACCTAGATGGATAGTATAGCATACCACCATAATTTTGAGGAGATTATTAATATTAATTAATTGGGCAGCGTGAACAGGCTGGGTTGAATAATAATTTCATCAATTCTATTTTGAGCCATTTTTTGATAGGTCTTGACCAGTTCGCAGCCAATAAACTTTCTGTCATGCTTAATAGCAACAACTCCGGTAGTACCTGAACCAGTAAATGGGTCTAAAACCAGATCTCCTTGACGAGTTGATGCCAGTAGACATATTTTAACTAAATCTTCTGGATAAACCGCAAAATGTGCATCCCTGAACTTACCGAGGGGTATTTCCCAAACAGTTCTCTTGTTTCTTCCTTTGGGGTGAAATGCTTGGTCCCATCGACCATCATGCAAATTCTGATTACCGGAGTTTTTGCCATTTTCTGGGGTGCTATTTCGTTTCCCAAAATGATTCCTACCGCCTCTCATTTTTGATTGTTCGGTAAATGTGATATGAGGTTCCCTAATGGCATCAGCATCATAATAATAATCAGTGTTTTTAGAAAACATGAAAATATATTCATGGTCAGTAGTTGGTCTATTTTTCACAGAGGATGGCATAGCATTTGGCTTTTTCCAAATAATATCACTGCGGAGAATCCAACCCCTATCTTTGAGAGCAAATGCCACCCGCCAAGGAACACCCTCAAGTTGTTTATTCCGATAAGTATCACCTAAATTCAGCCACAGCAAACCATTATTTTTTAGTTTGGGTTTTACCACTTCAAAGCAGGTGACCAGATTATTAATATAATCGGTTACATTTGCTTCTCTACCTATCTCGTTGGCACAGCCATCTTTTCCGGTGTAATTTCGATGCCCAAAATAGGGAGGGCTAGTAATTATGGCTTGGATAGAATTATCAGGAATAATTACAGATACAGTGCGGATATCCCCCAACAGAACTTTATTAATAATATGGATGAGATTATCCATTATCTAAAACACCTTGTATATACTTATTTAACTTAATTTGACTGGCTTCATCAAAACCACAAAAGAGGATTCAAATTAAAATGAAAAACCATGTCCATTTGATTGGTAATGGTTGTTATTTCTGATATTGACCAGTTATTGGCGATGATAACCACTATAATATAGCATGGACTTCCCGATGATTTTAAGTCCTGTACAGCACCCATAATATCCCGAGTAAATAAATGTGCATGACCTCCTTTTTCCATCGACTTATTAGGGGTGCTAACCTCTGCTGAGGTGCATCTCTAATCATCCAGGCAAAAAAGTAAAAGCAGGCTTTTGGGTGGGGGTAAACTCTGCCAATACCATCAAAGAGTAAAGGACGCTTTTCTTCCGGTTCTGCGTAGCAAGCATAAATAATAGATGCCATTTCATCTCGGGTGGCTGACATCATAATCTCGTTGAGTTCTTTATGAGAACCTGTTATCTTTTTGGCGTTTTTTTCTACCCATTGGTAGAAAGGCTTGGCTTGATCAGCAAGTTGGCAGAGTTCTACTAATCGGTAGTGTGTAATATCTACTTGGTGAACTATAATCTCCTTCATCTGATCAGTTTTAGATTCATTGTTTAAGCATTATTACCGAGTTAATGCTAGTAGTTAACTCTAGTCAAATGTCAAAAATTATCTCCAATTTTCCCAAGAACGGTTAAAAATGGAAGTGCGGGGAAATGCGATAGGATTACCATTTTCTTGGATGAACCATTGTAACTCATCTAGTAAAGGCGATCGCCTTGGTAAATCCGCCACTAATTGATAGGGAAAAACATCATTATCAAAAGCAAAAACCGCCGTCATTCCCGCCGCCGCACCCGAAGACCATTCAAAGGAATGCACCCGGTAAGCCGCCGCCGCAATATGGCTAGTAGCAATACTTTTACCCACCACTAATAAATTATCAATTTCCTGGGGAATCATAGCCCGGAGAGGAATTTGGAAGGGGTAAGCCTGTCCTTGTCCGAGACGTTCTCCCTCTCTTTCAGTATTTCCGGGAGTTTCGTGGGGGCTTAAAGTCATACATGGGTGAAAATCGATCGCATAATGTCCAATACCCACCGTATCAGGATAAATGGTAGATCTTCCTCTGCGGGAAGTCTGTTCAACAGTTTGATTTCTAGCGACTAAAGCTGGTAATTCCAACCCAGCCAAAGCCATCCATAACTCCCTAAATTCTGATTCCGAGAGATTTTCCCGGTAAAAATCCCCGGCAAAATCATTACGAGAAATATCAGTTTCCCAAATCATAAACCCTTGAGGTTGACCGAAGGAAGGGCGACCAATAATCCGTCGCGCCTCTCGCATATAGGGAAACTTAGAGAGTCCGTGGGCGGTTCCCATGGGCTGATCAAATCCTCTCAAAAATCGATGTAGTGGGTACTTATTTTTCACACCATCGCCCAATTGAGAATCAGTAGTCCCCTTGACTAACCAATAAAAGAAACCTTTGGCATTTTCTTCGCCATATTGCAAGGACTGCACCCGTAGTCCGCCCATCCAATTTCCGGGTTCTAGCTGCCCGCTGGCGGCTAGTTGTCGGGGAGTTAGGATTAAATTGTCCTGAGAGGTTCCCGGACGGTAATCATTGCCCCAAGTCCAGTTTTGCATGGAGATATCCCCTGGATAAATAGTCCACCTGCGTGGGTCGGGGTGAAAAGGTCCTTCTGGGTTTTCGCTGTGAATGCGACGGTAAGTAAACACTAGGGTAAAATTAGCTAATCGCTGCAATTCATAGCTGTAGTAGGGCGCATAGCGTTCGTAAAATGGTGGTTTTTCGATGGGTTCTGGCTCGGCGAGGGCTTTCATGGCGAAGGTATAGGTGAAACCCTGGGTGCAATAGGGGTCTCCGGTGACGCTGGAGGAGGTGGGTTCTAGGGGGTTGCGTGGGTCTATACCCAAGTTGTGGGGAATATTGGTCATTCCGATAATTTCCCCGGTTTCTGTGGCTTCTACCACGTACCAGTTAGCGGTTTGTTTATCTGTATTGGCGGGGAGAAATTCGATAATGGTTTTCGTGAGGCGGGGTGAGTCTTCCCAACTGTAAGCATCTTCAATAATTTGGGATAGGGGTTCGCTATTTAGGGGGGGTGTACCGGGGGCGGCTTGATGTTGAATGGCGATCGCACTGAGAATTTGTCTATCTGCTATTTCTACATATTTGGGAACAGTATTAGGAAACCATTTTAAAGTACCTTTACCCTGTTTTGCCGCATCTTGTAGCATTGATAATAAAATGGCGTGACCGTCATAAGGTCGGAAACAAGACTCGCTTACCCAACAAGCACCAGGGTTCAAAATCCCATATTTTTCTTTGATGCGATCGCGCAATTCTAGGTATCCTCGCGGGAAAAATAATAGCGATCGTTGTGTGGCGCGTTCATCCAAAGCCGAGGTTCCCTGGGAGGAAATTTGACCCCCTACCCAGTCAGTAATATCCGTTAAGCAAACTGTCCGACCTGCTAATAATGCCTCATAGGCTGTGGCTGCGCCTGCTAGTCCGCCACCAAACACTAAAATATCACAAGTTTCTTGAGTATCTGTAGTCCTGGGTAAACTCGCCTCCGCTACTTGCTGACTGAACACCGAAGCCACTAGACCCAAGGCAATTTTTACATAAAACGCAGTTTTAATAATCTTCATAATATGTTACCATATAAAACCTGATCATTGCGCGTGAGTGCGTCAATTGGTAGGATACCTCAGACGGATAAATTGACAATTTCAACCATTATATATTCCCTTGACCAAAATTGGTAAGATGCGTCAGAGAGAGCCATGATAACTTTCACCTGAGATGTTCAGGTCTGACGCACTTATGGTTGGGGTTTAGGGTTGGTGGGGTAGCCAGTCGCCTATGCTATCTTTCATGGCAGCTACCACTAATTGAGAAATATAGGGTAAAATCTCCGGGTTTTTACTTTGGGATTTACCCTCGGTAAAAACTACTAATAAATACGGTAGTAAATCGGGAATTTCAATATAAGCTGCATCATGTCTAACTTGAGAAGTCCAGCCCGCCTTTGACCATAACTTAGCATTCTCAGGTAGTCCCTCCCCTAAAAATTCCTTAACCTGATTTTCGGGGTCTTCTGCTAAGGCTGCTGGCTCAAGATTTCTGTGCATCAATTGCATCATTGTTTGAGAGGCTTCCGAAGATGCTGCTACACCTCCGACAATGCTATGTATTAGCCTGGCTGTGGCATTAGTTGTCAGCATATTACGGTTTTCCATCAGTTCCCCTAAAAAGGCTCTTTCCCTACCATAGGCACCATCACACCAGGTTTTTTGATTGACATTAATTGATTCAAGTTCCGGCCAATTCAGGGATTGAAAATAGCGATTAATGATATTTCGTTGATATTTCCAAGTCTCGAAGGGACCGGGTGATAATTCGGGACCGCTGGTGGTTCCAGTTAATACATCCACTACTAAACTGGTAGCATCATTGCTAGAATGTGCAATCATATCTTTAATGGCACGTTCTAACTCGGGAGAGATTTGCAACATACCCTTTTCCACCCACTCGTAAACAGCCACCAAGTAGAATAGTTTAACTACACTGGCTGGATAAATGCGTTCAATTCCCCGATATGCAAACCCCCTAACAGGATATTTCCAAAATTCTTCGGGAGTAAGTGCGCCTCCGGTATTCACAGAAACTGGCGGGTCATAAATTACCCAGGTCATGGCTATTTGATTGGCGCTTAGTCCTGGAAATTTACTCCGGGTTGCCTCTATAATGCTTGTGCCAAGAGTTTGTATCTTTGGGTCTGGATGGAAAAATGCCATAACAGGAAATTAGTTTTCAATATTGGTGACAAATATGGTCGTTGATGGATTATCGGATATTTTGGGGAAGGTGGCGACAGTTGTTGGCACTGATGCTACAGTGTCACTAAAGCTACTCCCAGTTGAGTATAAATGCAAAGGTGATCTGAATATTTATGATTCTCCTGAGTGTAGCACTCTGGCAACTCAGGCGGCTACTGGACGACACCTGCGCCTGTTTGAGGTTAACACGGCTGAGAATATTTCAGCTATACCTGTGCAATTGTGGGAGGATGATTACCCGGGTTGGTTGGCTGCGGGGGATGTTGAACATTTGCTAAAGCCTCCATCACCATTACCCCGTACAATTATATCATCCGAAACGATTAATCAGGCAATAAATAAGGCGATCGCATTTTGTCACCAAGCTGCAAAAATTGGTAATACTTACCTATGGGGAGGGACGGTCGGACCTAATTATGATTGTTCCGGTTTGATACAAGCTGCTTTTTCTCAACAGGGTATTTGGCTACCCAGAGACGCTTATCAACAACAGGCGTTTGTTCAACCTATACCACCAGTTATCTGGGAAATGCAGCCAGGGGATTTAGTTTTTTTTGGTACAACATCTAAAACTACTCATGTCGGTCTTTATTTGGGTGATGGTCAATATATACATAGTTCCGGCCCGGAACATGGTAACAATGGCATTGGTTATGATGAGTTGTGGCACCACGCAAATAATCCGGTTAGTCAATATTATGCCGAACATTTTATCGGCGTGGGTCGGGTAGTTTCTAGCTATCCTTTTGATGCTTTTGGTAGGTTTCATAGACAGAGGGTTAAGTTTTGAAATCCTATATATCTCGGTGTAAACCTTGGTTACGCTGGCTGGTTTTGGGCATGACTTTATTTTTCCTGGCTACGGCTATTAAAAACCACTGGCGAGAGGTGGCATCACTGCAAATTACTGGCAAAAGTTGGGGATGTTTAGCCATGGCTTTGGCAGTCACTTTTCTGGCTCATTTATGGTCTGCCTGGGTCTGGTTATTGATTTTAAGGGAGTTTCAATCTGTGGGTGATGCGGGGATTAATTATCGCCGGGGACTACAGATTTATTTGAAAACTAATATTGCTAAGTATATTCCTGGTAATATTTGGCATTTTTATGGGCGTATTATAGCTGTTAAAAATGCGGATATAGCTTTAGGTATAGCAACTTTAAGTGTTTTACTAGAGCCGTTATTGATGGCGGCAGCGGCTTTATTGATAGCTTTGATAACTATCAATACTGCTCATTTATGGTTGCAAATTTTATGTCTAATTGTGGTTTTAGGTGCTGTTCATCCGGGGATTTTAAATCCGGTTTTGGGGTGGTTAGGAAGAGTTAAATTAAGGTCGAATAATTTGGCGAATACAGAGGAAAAACCATCTACACCTATACAACTACAACGCTATCCGATTAAGCCTTTGTTAGGAGAGTTGGGATTTGTGGGTTTACGGGGCATTGGGTTTATGATAACTCTGGTGGCTATGGGGTATTTTAATTGGCTGGAAGTGCCGAGGGTTTTTGGTGCTTTTAGTTTAGCCTGGTTATTAGGGTTGGTGGTTCCGGGCGCTCCGGGAGGTTTGGGAGTGTTTGAAGCTACAGCTTTGGGATTATTAGAAAGCTCGATCGCCCCCGGTATTTTATTGGGGACGATCGCTTTTTATCGGGTAGTTAGTATTACGGCAGAAACGGCGGCTGCGGCTTGGGCGGCTGGAGATGAAAAAAGTAGAAACTCAAGGTAAATTGCTCTGGTTGTGGGTTAATTATCAATGCTGATGGTAATCTAACCATAAATATTATATAATCTGGTCAGCTCAACTTTAGTCTAGTTTGTGTCTTGATTAGATCAAAACATATTCCCCAGTGAAATTTTCTTGAGATCAGCTATGCAACCAGAAGTCAAATCAGCGATAATTCGAGATCCTTTGGTAGTATCAGGTGATTTAACCGTCATGGAAGCGATCGCCTGTATGAGTGGTGTCCGCCTTCAGTGCCAGATGACTGATAATATATCAATATCCGAGTCAGAACCAGACCTATACAGCCACTTAACTTGTGTAATAGTGTTGCAAGACCTAATGGTGGTTGGCATCCTGACACAGCGCGATATTGTGGGTCTAGCCGCCCAACAGCAAAATCTGGAAGAGTTGCTAATTCAGGAAGTAATGACTCCCTCTGTAATTACTGTACGGGAATCAGAACTTACTGACTCACTGACTACAATTAACTTACTACAAAAGCACCGCATTCGACATTTACCTATAGTTGATGATAGCGATCGCTTAGTGGGACTGGTGACCCATGAGAGTCTGCGAAAATTGATGCGCCCCATTGACTTATTACGGTTGCGGTTAGTCTCGGAAGTGATGACCCGCAATGTTGTATCTGCTAACTGTGATCAGACCATGTTAGAAATAGCCCGGTTAATGTCGGAAAGACGGGTGAGTTGTGTGGTAATTGTGGAAACTCAGGGTCATGGTGATCATGCTATGCCAATTCCCGTAGGAATTTTGACCGAGAGAGATTTAGTGCAGTTTCAATCCTTGAGTTTAAACTGGGAAAATATCCGGGCTGAAAATATGATGAGTTCCCCGTTATTTACCATTAAACCACAGGAGAATTTATGGGAAGTTCACCAACTAATGGAACAGCGCCGCCTGGGGCGGGTGATAGTCACGGGGTCAAGGGGTGAACTATTAGGAATAGTCACCCAAAGCAGTTTGCTGCAATGTTTGAATCCGTTGGAACTCTACAAATTGGCGGAGTTGCTCGAGGAAAAGGTATCGCGGCTAGAATCGGAAAAATTCAAACTCTTAGAAAATCGGGCGGCTGAATTAGAAGCACAGGTTAAACAGCGTACTGCTGAATTAAGCAAGCGGGCTGAAGGCGAAAAGTTAATATCAGAATTAGCGACGAAAATTCGCTCATCCCTAGATTTACAGACCATTTTGGATACGACTGTTGACCAAGTGCGACAGGTGCTAAAATGCGATCGCGTTAATATTTGGCAGTTTGGCGATAATTGGGAAACGGTAGTTGTCGCAGAGTCTACTAATTCGCCTTTTTCTTTGATGGGAGAACGCATCGCAGATACCTGTTTTCAGGAAAACCAAGCGGAGATTTATCGCCTAGGAAAGACTAGGGTAGTGTCGGATATTTATACCACAGAAATGACGGACTGCCATAGAGAGATGCTGATCCGCCTTCATACCCGCGCTAAAATTTTACTACCTCTGCTGTGTGGTGATCAACTTTGGGGTCTGCTTAATGTTACTGAAAGTGAACATCCACGCCAATGGAAAACAGAAGAAGTGGAACTACTACAAGCGTTAGCTGTACAATTAGCGATCGCCCTTAAACAAGCTACCATCCATCAACAATTACAGGTAGAATTACAGCAAAAAAACCGGGTAGCAGCAGAATTAACAGCTACGGAAACTAAACTGCGGAAAGCCCAAAAAATTGCCGGACTTGGCACTTGGCATTTCAATCATAAAACCCAGACATTATCATGGTCTGAGGAGGTGTTTGCTTTCTTTGAAATTGAACCGGAAAACTTTAGCTATACCCACCAGGAATTTATCAGCCTTGTACATCCTCAAGATCGCGATTTAGTCAATGATATGTATAACCAACATCTATGCGATCGCCAGTCTTATAGTGTGAGTTACCGGATTTTACTCAATGATGGTAGGATTAAGTATGCACAAGAATATTGCCAGACTATTTATGATGATAATAATCAGCCCATTATCTCTGATGGAACTATCCAAGATATCACCCTACAAAAAGAATTAGAACAGGAACATATCCGCGCCGAAGCTATGCGACAACAGGCTGAATCTATTAGCCGGGAAGTGAAACTATTAGATAATATTTTAGATATCATCCTAGCGGGATATTGGGATTGGGATATTCCTGGTAATAAAGAATACATGAGTCCCGGCTTTAAGCGTATGTTTGGCTATGAGGATCACGAACTCCCTAACGTCCCCGAAAGTTGGCAAAAACTGATTTTTCCCGAAGATTTACCGCGAGTATTCGATATGTTTGAAAAACATATAAAAAGTCGTGGTAAAATCCCCTTCTACAACGAAGTTCGATATCGCCACAAGAATGGTTCCACGGTTTGGGTGGTGTGTTCTGGACAGGTGATTGAGTGGGACGACGATGGTAATCCGAAGAGGATGGTAGGCTGTCATATTGATATTAGCGATCGCAAAAACTCGGAAATTGCACTTGCAGAAAGCGAGGCGCGTTATCGCAGCATTATTGAAACTACCCTAGAGGGGGTGTGGATAATTGATGGGGACGCTAAAACTACCTTTGTGAATCAGCGAATGGCAGATATGCTGGGTTATACTCCATCGGAAATGCTAGGTATGGGGTTAATGGACTTCTTGAACTCTGAAGACCAACTTGAAGCCCTCAACTACCTGGAAAGGAGAAAGCAAGGTATTCAGGAACAGCATACCTGTCAATTTCAACGCCGAGATGGGACGGCTTTGTGGGCGATCGTTTCTACTACGCATCAGTTAGATAACCAGGGTAACTTTGTGGGGGCTATTAGCTTATTAACTGATATTAGTCAACTGGTGAGTATTCAAGAAGCCTTAAAAACTTCGGAAATGCAGCTTAGTGGGATTCTGAATAGTTCCGAATATGGGATTATGGCGTTTCGTTCGGTTCGGAATGAACAGGGTAAGATTATTGATTTTGAATGGTTATTGGTGAATCCTAGCGCTGGTAAAGTAGTCGGTAAATCAGCAGATGAGTTAATTGGGAAAAGGTTACTGGAGGAATTGCCAGAGTATCAAGAAAGTGGCTTATTTGAACACTATGTGGAAGTGGTAGAATCGGAAAAATCCGTGAAAAAAGAGTTTTATTATAACCAGTATGGCATTGACTTTTGGTTTGAAAATATTTCGGTCAAATTAGGGGATGGTTTCGCGGTTACTTTCCGTGATATCACCGGAATTAAACAATCGGAAAAAGCCCTAAGTCTAGCAAACGAACAATTGAATAATCGGATCAATGAACTAGATCAACGCCATGCAGAAATGTTGCTTTTGAGTGAAATTAGCGACTTTATGCAGGCGGCTTTGACTGTACAAGAAGCCTGTGAAGCGATTAGCTATTTGCTAGAACCCCTTTTCCCAGAATGTGCTGGCGGAATTTTTTTGATGGCGGCTTCCCGGGACTCGCTGGAAATGATTTCTTCTTGGGGAAAAGAATGCACCTCAGTCTCGGTTTTTGTGCCGAAAGATTGTTGGGCTTTGCGCCGGGGAAGGGTACATTTATGTAATCATGAAAAAGGGGGTATTTCTTGCCGACATATTCAGGTAAGTTCTACCCTATCTTGCACATTGTGTGTTCCGATGATGGCTCAGGGAGAGACTTTGGGTTTGTTTTATCTAAGTACAGATTCGGCGACGGCTTTATCTGAGGGTAAACAGCAGCTTGCTCATACGGTGGCGGAACAGATAGGGATGGCGATCGCCAATTTAAACCTCCGCGCCACTCTGGAACATCAGAGCATCCGTGACCCTCTCACCGGACTTTTTAATCGTCGCTATTTAGAGGAATATTTGAGTCAGGAAATAGCCCGCGCCCAACGGCAAAAGCACCCCATTGGGGTCATCATGATGGATATAGACAATTTTAAGCATTTTAATGATACATTCGGTCATGATGCGGGGGATTATGTATTACAAAAAGTGGGAGAACTGCTGAAACAGAAGGTGCGAGAATATGATGTTGCTTGTCGCTATGGGGGTGAAGAAATGACCCTAATTTTGCCGGGGTCTTCCCTAGAAAATACTTCCATGAGGGCTGAACAAATTAGAGAGGCGATCGCCTCCCTTGTAGTAGCCAGTGGTGGTCAACATTTAGGCAGTATCACCGCCTCCTTCGGTGTGGCAGCCTTTCCCAAGCATGGTAGTATAGGTATAGACCTAATCCAGGCGGCTGATGCTGCTCTCTACCGCGCCAAAGCAGACGGACGCAACCGGGTTGTGATTATTCCATAATCATGAGAAACTTACGGCAACCCGCCCCTAAATTATGCTTTAGCGATCGCCGGTTTCCCACAAAGTACGCGCGTAACATTCGCCCCGCGGCTTCCAGTTCATCGTACAGGCGCAGGCTTAGTAAAATAGCCTCTCGCGCCTAATTGATAAGCCATCTGGCGGTGTCTGTCAGCCCCCCCCTAGAAGTTAACATAGCAATAGGTAGACCTTCGAGTTGTGGGTCTTTCTGCATTCCGGAGAGAAGTTCCAAGCCGTCCATACGAGGCATTTCAATATCACAGAAAAAGTTGGCTGGTTTTTTGCGCGGCGTATCTCAGCACCCGCCCCTACAGGGTGGGCGGTTTGTTGTTGGGTTGTTGTTTCCCCTGTTTGAGAACAGTCAGCCAATCTTTGGATTAAGCGATGGCTTTCCCTTCATGGGGTGGAAAGGTAAGGCTATACGTCTTGCTGCCTCGTATCGGACGATTCGGGTATGAAATAAGGCTGAGATGCCTGAAATAACCACCCTGTGGGGAATCCAGCCCCGAGTCTGGATATAAGAGGCTCGTCTCTGACCATCCCCATAACTGTTTATATGTCCCGACGTTTGGAACTCAACCTCTCCAAACAAGGCAGGGAACTCAAGGTCATAAAACAAACTGTTTTGATTGGGAAGTTATGACCCCATGATAACAATGAGTAGAGAGTGCGAAATGTTTAGGAGACCAAATAAGGCTGTTATGCCTGAAATCACCTCCTAGTGGGGAAGCCAGCCCCGAGTCTGGATAAGAGGTCGGAGCCTCGAACCATTCCCCATAACTGTTTATATAGCACAAGACAGAAAAGTTAGGACGTATAATGGCAAGGATATCTACAGAAGACCCAAAATGCCAGCCCCCTACAGTTACGACCTTAGACAAAAAGTTATTAATGCAATTGAACTAGACGGTATACCCAAAACCGAAGCCAGTCAAGTTTTCCATGTCAGCAGGAACACTATCAATCTCTGGCTGCAAAGAAAAGAACACACCGGCGACTTCCTCCCTAAACCTAATCGCCCACCTGGTCATAGCCACCAAATTACCGACTGGCACAAATTCAAGGCTTTTGCCCAAGAGCATGGCGATCAAACCTCCGCTCAGATGGCTGAACTTTGGGATGACGACATCTCTCCTCGCACCATATCCAGAGCCTTGAAGAAAATT
>NZ_JBIMLI010000033.1:25849-39758 GCF_051859755.1 Limnospira sp. | reverse complement strand
GGACTGGAACGGTGCTTTTGGAATCTTTCTAAAAGCTTTGCGGGATACCGCCTCTGTTACCTTAACGGGTAATAGTGCTATCGTCGCATTGTCCGGGAACAACCGGAAAAATGTCGCGTAAATGTATCAGTTCCCTAATTATTGACTATGCAAACTCGCGATCGCACTTCAACTTCCACCACCGCAACTAACCCTAATATCACCGATAACCGCATTGCTACTGTCAAGCGTACTACCGGGGAAACTGATGTTTCTGTGACGGTGAATTTGGACGGTACAGGTAGCTGTGATGTGGCTACCGGAGTGCCTTTTTTAGACCATATGTTGCACCAAATTGCCTCCCACGGTTTATTAGATTTGGAGATTAAAGCCGTCGGAGATACTCATATTGACGATCATCATACTAATGAGGATGTGGGGATTACTTTGGGTCAGGCTTTGGCTAAGGCTACAGGCGATCGCAAAGGAATTGTCCGGTTTGGTCATTTTGTCGCCCCCCTTGATGAAGCCTTAGTCCAAGTATCCCTAGATTTTTCCGGTCGTCCTCACCTCAGTTATGGCTTGGAAATCCCCACTCTCCGGGTAGGAAACTATGATACCCAGTTAGTGCGCGAATTTTTTGTGGCTGTGGCTAATAACAGTTTGATGACCCTTCATATTCGCCAGTTGGACGGGATTAATTCTCACCATATTATTGAAGCCGCATTTAAAGCCTTTGCGCGATCGCTCAGAATGGCCCTAGAAATCGATCCACGTCGTGCGGGTACTATTCCCAGTTCCAAAGGCGTTTTATAACTCATCGAAAACTTAGGGTGGGAAGGCGACCCACCCTACACCGGGGAGAAACAGAAGGTCTACATTTGATACCTCAATAAATCAACGGCTTCTTGATATTGGGGGTCGGCTTCTGTTGCTAATTGCGATCGCATTAAATTAGGGCTTTTTACAATGCGATCGGGCTTAATTCCCTGTTTGTTAATATCAGTATGGTTAGGGGTTTCATAATGGGCGACTGTCACCGCTAACCCCGAACCATCAGACAAATCAAATAGGGATTGAATTAAGCCTTTCCCGAACGTTTTTTCACCCACTAATAAAGCGCGGTGGTTGTCCTGAAGCGCACCCGCTAGAATTTCGCTGGCGCTGGCTGTACCACCATTAACTAATACCACCAACGGCGCATCAGTTAAAGCCGATTTCGTAGAATCAAAACCTCCTAAAGACCCTCGCCTATCTACAGTATACACGATCGCACCTTGATTTAACCACAACCGAGCAATTTCTACCCCCGACTGTAGCAGTCCGCCCGGGTTATTTCGCAAATCCAAAATAAAACCCTTCGCCCCAGCATTGATCAGGTTATTAATCCCATTAGTCACCTCACTGGTCGCATTCGCGCTAAACTGTCGCAGGCGCAGATAACCAAAAGCCAGATTATCCTCAGTTTTTCTCAGTTCGTAAAAAACCGGATTTAGTGTAATGTAATCTCTTAGTAATGTGAAATCCTTGGTTGACTGATTTTCGGCGGATTTTACAGTTAAAATTACCTCGGTTCCGGGGTTGCCTCGCATCTTCGCCGCCGCCTCATCCAAGGTCATATTATCAGTAGATAAACCATCAATTTTCAGAATGCGATCGCGCGGCTTAATCCCCGCATCATCAGCCGGAGAACCATCAAGGGGAGTCACCACCACCAGCGCCCCCGTCTCAGCCTCCTTAGCAATTTGTAACCCCACTCCCGTCAATTCTCCAGAGGTACTAACTCGGAGACTGCGATATTGTTCCGGTCTCAATAATCGTGTAAACGGATCATCAAGACTCGCCAACATTTCCTCAATAGCCAGATAAGTTTCCTCCCGATTTCTGAGAGGTTTCTTAATTTGTTTTTCCCGCAATAACCACCAATTTTGATGATTAAAACTCTCATCAACATAGGCGCGGTTCACAATACTCCAACTCTCGCTCAGGAGTTTCTGTTCATCCGTCAGCGCCCAGGCGGGTCGCACAACTACTCCCCAGACTAGGATAATCGGTAGGAAGGCGGCGAGGACACAAGAAACCAGTCGTCTCGGCATAATGGCAAATTTTATGTTCTTTTCCAACATTGATGATGAGATGTTATCAATTTGATCAAATATAAATGATCCGAAACGCCGCCATATATGGCTATAATTGTTTCAGGCTGGGTAAGCTCACCCCCCCATGGAGGAACTGAAATTGACTGTAACTTCTCTTGAAAATCAAAACAAGTCCCCGTTCCAGTTTACCTTTCGATGGGCGGGGAGGAAGCCCTGGATATCATTATTGCTCCTGGGGGGATACTTAACCTTAACACCCCTACCCGCCCTAGCACAACAGCAACGCTACGGGGTCTATGTTTCAGGGGATAACCCCTTACTCCTGGAAATAGTCCAACAGGTACAACCAGGAGCCATAATTAAAAGATATGGCGATCGCATTGTAATTGATGCTGGCATTTATTTCAATCAGACCCAAGCCCAACAACTGGTATCCAGTCTCAGACAATGGGGAATTCAAGCCCAAATTACCGATTTCCGAAATACTCCCGAATTTCAGAACTCCATAAATGTCAGCCCCCTGGTAGTCCCCCCCCAGCGACGGTTAACCGCACCCATTCAAACCAATATTAGACCAAATCTTATTCGCCCCACCACTGACCTAGGACTTTATCAAGTTTACGTCAGACCTGGGGCAGCATCCCTAGACCAAGTGCGACAGGTATCTCCCAATGCACAAATTGTTCAATATCAGGGTGTCCCCGTAATTCAAGCCGGTAGTTTTGTCAACCTGTCCAACGCTGAACAACTGCTGAGTCAACTAATTCTCAGACGCATTCGAGGAGAAGTCATAGCCTCTCGCACACAATTGGAAATGTTACTCGGTTTACCTATTCATACCCCAACTCCTCTTCCTGCAGCGTCAGGTATTAACCTGGGACTAAGTGATACTGATGGCTATTTTGTATTAATTCCCACACCCGCCGCCGAACTGTCTAGGACTGCTGAAAATGCCATAGCTTTAGGTGTACCTCAAAATAGCATTATCATTCGCGACCACTTCGCTGACCCCTTGGTAGCCGTTGGACCTTTTGCCAATTTGGGACTCGCCCAAGAATGGGAAAATTATCTCACAGATTCGGGAATTGGCTCGGCTCAAATATATTTTGGCAGATAGTCCCTAAACCCTTAGCATGATTAATAATGGCAGGCACTCCTAATCGTTTCCAACTTATTCAACAGTTTGCTGTGACCGCTGCCCAAATGCAAGCCATAGAAACTCGCATTTTTGACGCGGGAATGCCTGTGGCAGCTTTAATGGAAAAGGTCGCCCTCAATATTACTCGCCACCTATTGTCGATTTTACACTCTGAGTATACCAGCACACCAGTAAACTTAATTGGGGTTTTGGTGGGACCGGGGCATAATGGGGGTGATGCGTTGGTGGTGGCGCGGGAATTATTATATCGCGGTTATCGCGTCCTGCTATATTCCCCCTTTAGCAAACACAAGCCACTCACCGCAGACCATTTTCGATATGCTGCTAGTTTGGGTATTGAAATTGTAGAGGCGATCGCACAATTAGCAGATTGTGATCTAATTATTGATGGGATGTTTGGCTTTGGCTTAGAACGTCCCATTCAGGGAGACTTAGCACAAATAGTCGAAACTGTCAATAGCTGGTGGAATAAGCCCGTTTTTAGCATTGATATCCCATCAGGTATCCATACTGACACAGGATTAGTCCTGGGAACAGCTATTAGAGCAACCAAAACTTTCTGTTTGGGGTTATGGAAATTAGCCTTTTTGCGGGAAGAAGCCTTACCATGGTTGGGAACTTCCGAGTTAATTGATTTTGATATCCCTGTAACTGATATTCATGCTGTCCTGGGGGTGTCTCCCGACCTAAGGCGACTAACTCCGGAATTGGCGAGATCTCATTTACCTATCCCCCTCCCTCAGAATACCCATAAGTATAAACAGGGGCATTTATTAATTATTGCCGGATCGCGTCGTTATACCGGGGCGGCGCTATTATCAGGTCTGGGGGCGCGGGCTAGTGGAGTGGGAATGCTATCAATAGCTGTCCCAGAGTCGATCAAACCCTTATTGAGTTTTCCACTACCGGAAGCCTTGATTATTGGTTGTCCAGAAACGGATAACGGTGCGATCGCCTCTATTGCTGACCATATAAACTTGGATAGTTATGATGCGATCGCCTGTGGTCCCGGTTTAACCGCTGACAATGTATCCGTCATTCAGACAGTATTAAATAGCCATAGACCCCTAGTTTTAGACGCTGATGGCCTGAACCTGTTAGCCAAACTAGACCCCGTGACTACCCTATCTAACCGTCAGGCTGCAACCATTCTCACCCCCCACCGTCGAGAGTTTAAACGCCTGTTTCCCCAGTTAAATCATGAATCACATACCTCTATCGAGGGGAGTAGGGAAGCAGCCCGTTTAACTGGCGCTGTCATCATTTTAAAGGGCGCGAGAACCTGTATTGCTACCGCTGAGTCAGTAATCATTAACCCAGAAAGTACCCCAGCCCTAGCTCGTGGGGGCAGTGGCGACGTTCTCACTGGTTTGTTAGGGGGGATACTCGCTATCCAGTCTCGACGGTCACAGCCCCCAGAATTAAGCGCTCAAGTCGCTGTTTGGTGGCACTCACTCGCTGGTATAGTGGCAGCAAGCGATCGCACTGAATTGGGAGTTGATGCTTTCACCTTAACTCAGTATCTCAATTTAAAGCAGTTGTTAAGCCATTTCCCCCAGTTTACTCCTAATGGCAATATACCCAGATACAACAACTAACAAGTTAATTCGGGTTTGCCCCCCTACTCCCTATCTTTCCCTGTCTCCATAGGGCTATATAATTAGTTCCTTAACTTAAACTTAGCCAAATACGGGATAACTAATCATGAAAATTATCATACAACAGAACACCGTCTTAAAACAGAAACCTGTGCAAGCCCATGAACTAACTTCCGCCGATAAAATTTCTATCTATTCTGGCAACCAATACGAAATTACCGACTATAAAGCAGCCGGATATGGACACTTAGAAATTAAATTTAGACCTCCCCATCCTGGACAACGGGAAACCTGGTATATATTCGCCCCTCACGTTCAAATTATAGATGATAAAATAGGCAGCATTAATCAGCCGGTAAACATTAATACTCCCGCAGATATTAACAGCCCAGCCAGCAGTCCCAAACCAGCATCTACTGTTTCCAGTAGTTGGAAATGGCCGATGCGCGGCACTAGCATGGGACCCAGAACTGAGTTTGGTTATGCGAGGGGAAGACTTCATGCTGGGGTTGATATTGGCGGATATACTCCTGATGAATGTTATGCTGCTAGTAATGGGGTGGTGGAGTATGTAAAAAATAATACCAGCGGCGCAGATGGTCGGTCTATTCATATTCGCCGCCCTGATGGTTGGGAACACCGATATTTGCATTTACGGTCAATTAGAGTCAAGGTAAATGATAACGTTTCCCAAGGACAATTAATCGGTATTAGAGGCGGTTCTGGTTTTGGGTACGAAGGACGAGAAATTGATGGCGGCGGCTATTCTATCCATCTCCATTTTGAAATTCGCCGACCTGACGGAACTCCGGTAGACCCCCGCCTATTTCTTCCTAATGATGGTAGTGTCCCTATTGTCGGATGATCTACAAAGTGGCGGCGCGCGATCGCTTCCGATATATCAAGCCCGCCTCTACAAGATAATTGATAATTGATTCCCCCTCCCTCTGAAGCGCGTGGGTTGAACAGCAGCTATGCGGTTTGACACAACTTCCTTCCACTAGCTGCGCCCCCATAGCCATTATCCCCAGCCTGCACTGAGGCGCTAATTAACAAAAATTCTTATTTGGTGGGTGCGATATACAAGCTTAATCGAGAGTTATCAATTGTAAAAAGATTGTAAAATCTAGAAAATCGTGTAATTCACGGCTGTATAATTGATAGTTATTTCTAATAAAGCTGAAAAAAATGAGAAAAGAGTCGGAGAAGAGAGACAGTCTTTGGCAGTCAGCTTCTCAAAGCCCCAAGAAAAAGGCTTCTGGGAATATGCCAGTCAAGGTGGCAGTAGTTTTAGGTCTTTGTTTATCTACGGTGGCGGCGATCGCGGTGTGGCAGCGAGAACGAGAAACCCTAGCGATCGAGTTGCGGGAAAGTACAGAGAATTTGAGAAGCGCCCTACAAGAGCAAATTGATGGCAACTCAGATTTAACTGGGGGTAATTTCTCAGCCGGAGAACTGCTGAAGGCGACTTTACCGGGACAAGTGCTAGAGAATCTCAATATTTACCTATACCAAGAGAGTGTAGATGGTGAATTTGAACCCCTGGCATTTTACGAATTTAACGCCCATACTCTGATTGTGGATCGCCTGGACCCACCGAAACTGTCTGGGAGGGGATGGCTTTGTCCAGAATTTAGCGTTCCTTCGAGTTCTTCGACAGGTCAAGCCTTTCGGCAACTCAGACAAACTCAGACGACGGGGAAACCTTGCCAGCGGACGCTATCGGTGGGCGATCGCCAATGGTTTCTCTTATTATTGCCAACCTCGGCATATCTAGCCCCTTACAAATATTGGCAAAGCTGGGGAATATTCCTGGGCGGTTCAATTTTAACCAGTTTGCTGGCTACCTATTTGCTAGTGTCGGGGCGCTATACCAAACAGGTAGAGGAATTAGTAGAAGAACGGACGATTAAAGCGCAACAATTGCAAAAAGCCCTAGAAGAATTACAGGAAACTCAAGGGATGCTGGTTCACAGCGAAAAAATGTCTAGCCTGGGTCAAATGGTAGCAGGTATCGCCCACGAAATCAACAATCCCGTCAACTTTATTTCGGGGAATATTTCCTGCACGAAAGAATACGTGCAAGATTTGTTGAAGCTGATTGAAGTTTATCAAAGTCATTATCCAAATCCCGACCCAGATATTGAGGAATTTAGTTCAGAAATCGATTTAGATTTCTTGGCTGAGGATTTGCCCAAGATTTTAAATTCGATGCAAGTGGGAGTAAATAGAATCTCTCAAATAGTTCTTTCTATGCGAAATTTTTCTCGTTTAGATCGGGCGGAAATGCAGGCGGTAAATTTGCACGAAGGCATTGATAGTACCTTGTTAATTTTAAACAATCGCTTGACGGCAAAAGCGGGTATTTATGGGATTAAACTTATTAAAACATACGGGGAATTGCCTTTAGTAGAATGCAATGCAGGTCAACTGAATCAGGTGTTTATGAATATCGTTGCTAACGCCATAGATGCCATAGAAAGCTACGATAAACAACGCTCCCAGGAAGAGAAAAAAGCCAATCCCAGTTGGATTGCTATTCAGACATCTGTGGGTAATGCTTCTGACATTCGGGGCGGTTATGATTATGTGACGGTGACAATTGCGGATAATGGACCGGGGATTCCCGCCGATATTCAAAAGAAAATTTTTGACCCATTTTTTACGACCAAACCTGTGGGCAAAGGCACCGGTTTGGGAATGTCTATTGCCTACAAAATTGTGGTAGAAGGACATGGTGGCACGATTCGGTGTCGGTCGTCAGTAGGTCAGGGAACTGAGTTTACAATCAACCTTCCTATCCGACAAATATCTACCAACCAAAAACCCAATTTAATGGAGATATGTGTAGCTTAAAATACAGGAAAAATTAACTGTAAAAAATCACAAAAAAACGAGGATTACAGTATGAATTTTAGTGGATTAATTTCCACTAAACACAATCGACAATTAGCAGGAATTAAAATAAGTAATGAAATACTGTAATTGTAAATCAAAAATACCCAACCTGTATTTTGGCGATCGCGTCCAATTTGCCAAATGTCGAAATGAGTCGGCTAAAATAGTAGCTGTGGGCGGCATCTGCCTGTCGGTGTTAGCAAGTATAGTCGCATGGCAGTGGGATACCGAAAAACTCCAAAATTTTATCCACGAAGATTCGGATAATCTCAAGAGAGCTTTAGAAGAAACTATCGATGATAAAAATGTTATAAGTAGCGCGATAGATGAGCTGAAAACTAGAGAAATTTTGAACGCAACTTTGCCAGGTCAAACCTTGGATAAATTCAATATTTACCTCTACACAACTTCCTTAGATGGCGAAATTCGTCCCTTGGTATTTTATGAACCTAAAACTCACACTTATGTCGATGTTTCCCAACACCAACCGAAGCTGGCGGGGAGAGGATGGCTTTGTCCAGAGTTCAGTCCGATTTCGACTTCTTCGGGTGGCAAAGCTTTCGGAAAACTGAGGCGAACCCATCTGCTGGCAAAACCTTGTACGCGGGAAGTGAAAATTGGGACCGATACCTACTTCTCATTATTACTCCTGCCAACATCAGACTACTTCGCCGCTCACAAATATTGGCGAACTTGGTCGGTGCTTGGTGGCGGTTTAGTTTTAACCAGTATCTTGACCAGCTATTTGCTGGCCTTACAGCGCTATACAAATCGAGTGGAGGCGCAAGTAGAAGAGCGCACTGGGGAACTCCAAGAAAGCAACGAACGACTGCAACAGACCAACTCGCAACTGCAACAAACTCTCAAAGAGATTCGCTTGCTCAACGAAATGAACGATGGCCTACTGGCTTGCTACACCCTGGAACAAGCTTACGCGATTATTTCTTTATATATGGAACAGTTATTCCCCGATTTCCCGGGGGGGATATTTGCCATTAGCGAATCGAAAAACTTTCTCGAAGAGATGTCGAGTTGGGGGGAGGGAAGTTCCATCCAGAAACTTTTCTGCCCCCATGACTGCATGGCGCTACGGATGGGTCAGCCATCAGTGCTGGGAAGCGATCGCTGCGGGGCACTTTGTAAAAATGTGAATCGCCCCCATCCCTCACAGCATTGCTGCATCCCGATGGCGGCCCAGGGAGAAACTATTGGTTTGCTACATTTGAGTTCCCCAGAAGGAGCGAAATTAACTCAGTCCAAGCAAGAGTTGGGAACTACTGTTGCCAAACAGGTAGCGCTATCCCTAGCCAATTTGAAGCTGCGAGAGAGCTTGCAACATCAAAGCATTCGGGATCCCCTGACTAATTTGTTTAATCGACGCTATATGGAAACTTGCTTAGAAAGGGAGTTGCGTCGCGCCCAACTGGGCGGCCTGCCTTTGGGTATTTTAATGCTGGATTTAGATCGTTTTAAGCAATTTAACGATACTTTCGGTCACGATGCGGGCGATACGGTACTTAGGGAGATTGGCTTGTTTTTGCAAAAACAGATTCGGGGGTCAGATATTGCCTGTCGTTATGGAGGCGAGGAGATTACTTTGATTCTGCCGGACACACCTTTGGATGTCTGTCGTTCTCGCGCCGAACAAATTCGAGAGGGGGTGAAGCATCTCAACATTCAGCATCGCGGCCAGTCTTTGGGGGTTGTGAGTTTCTCTATCGGAGTGGCGACTTTCCCGGAACACGGCCTGACGGGAGAGGCTGTCGTGGAAGCTGCCGATGCCGCTTTGTATAGGGCAAAACGCGAAGGTCGCGATCGCGTAATTTGCGCTTCCATTAACGCGATCGCCAATACCTCTTAGATAGGTAATAAGCACTGGAAAACGCATCTACTGAAAACCAAATCAGATGATCGTCAAAAGGAAAACTGAAAATGAAAAAACCAACTATCGCTCTCATCGGCAACCCCAACTGCGGGAAAACTACAGTCTTCAATAACCTGACAGGTTCTCACCAGACGACTGGGAACTGGCCGGGGGTGACTGTCGATCGCAAAGAAGGTTACTACAGCTACAACGGTCAAAAAATAGCGGTTATCGACCTGCCGGGGGTTTATTCCCTTGATGCCGAAGACTCGGAAACTAGCCTCGACGAAAAGATAGCGCGGGATTATCTGCTCGCCGTGCGGGATTTAATCGTTAACGTTATCGATGCTTCTAACTTAGAACGGAATTTGTATCTAACTACCCAACTGATAGAGATGGGATTGCCCGTGATCGCCCTCCTGAATATGATGGATTTAGCAGAAAGCGGGGGCTTGCAGATAAATCCCGAGCTGCTGTCGGAGCGTTTGGGATGTCCGGTATTGCAGGCAGTGGCGGCGGCGGGTGTGGGAACGACCGAGCTGCGCTCTGCGATCGCTATCGCTCTCGAACGTCCGCCAGTGCCTAAATGTTATGTAATTTACCCGGCAGTGGTCGAAGAGGCGATCGCTCGATTAATGTCCGGGGTGATCGAATACTATGGCGATACCCATGTCGCTCCCCGTTGGACGGCAGTTAAACTCCTCGAATATAGAGACGATGCCACCCCTTATGGGGCGGGTTCCGCTCTGCGCGCCACCACACCAGCCCATTTTATTAACCCGCGGCTAACCGCCCTCGAAAAACGAGTGGTCACAGAGCGGCGAAAAATCCACCAAACTTTGGGGGAAGATATCGATATCATTATTGCCGACAGTCGCTACAGTTTTGTCCGGCAACTGCTTTTGGGTGTGGCACAAACCAATAGTAAGGCAGGAGCGAACATTTCTGACCAAATCGATTTAGTTGTCTTGAACCGCTGGCTAGGGATTCCGATTTTTCTGACAGTGATGTATCTAGCCTTCCTATTTACCATCAATATTGGCGGCGCGTTCATCGATTTCTTCGATATCGCCGCCGGCACGATTTTTGTTGACGGTTTCGGGGTATTGCTGGAAAATCTGGGTTGGCCGGGATGGGCGATCGCTTTGCTGGCAGATGGTGCTGGGGGCGGCATCCAAACCGTTACCACCTTTATCCCGGTTATCGGATTTATGTTTTTGTTCCTGTCGTTTTTGGAAGACTCCGGTTATATGGCGCGGGCAGCCTTCGTCATGGATAGGTTAATGCGGTTCGTGGGGCTGCCGGGAAAATCTTTCGTGCCGATGTTATTGGGTTTTGGCTGCAACGTGCCCGCCATTATGGCAACCCGGACTTTAGAAAATCCTCGCGATCGCATCATGACAATCATCATGAACCCGTTTATGTCTTGTGGGGCGCGACTGCCGGTTTACGCTCTCTTTGCTGCTGCCTTTTTTCCCGTAGCCGGCCAGAACATGGTATTTGGTTTGTATTTGATCGGCATCGCGGCGGCAATATTTAGCGGTTTGGTCTTGAAAAACACCTTGCTGCGAGGAAAGTCGGGATATTTAATTATGGAACTGCCCCCCTATCACATTCCCCAATTTAATTCTGTGTTGTTGCGAACCTGGGACCGGCTGAAAGCGTTTTTGTTGAGGGCGGGAAAAGCGATCGTTTTAATGGTAATGGTGTTGGGTTTGTTAAATTCCCTCGGCACCGACGGTTCTTTCGGCAACCAGGATAGCGAAGAGTCGGTATTGAGCGCCACTGCCAAAGCGATCGCCCCCGCCTTCGCGCCGATGGGCATTCGGCAGGAAAACTGGCCGGCTACCGTCGGTATCTTTACGGGTATTTTTGCCAAAGAAGTGATGGTCGGCACTCTGGATAATATCTACAGTCAAATAGCTCAGGAAAAATCCATTCCCGCTTCCGTCTACAGTCCTTTTGAAATCGGGTTCGACTTCTGGGGAGGTATCCGTAACGCCTTCGCCACTATCCCCGGAAATTTGGCGGAAGTACCGGGCGCGTTGTTAGACCCCCTCGGACTGAATATCAGTTCTGTACAGGTCTATGACCAACCGGCATCAGAACAGCCAGTGGCGATCGGCACTTTTGGGGAGATGGTGAGGCAGTTTGACGGTAAAGCGGGGGCTTTTGCTTATTTGCTGTTTGTCTTACTCTACTTTCCTTGCGTTTCTGCCACCGCAGCCGTTTACCGAGAGACCAATTTGGGTTGGACTCTATTCGCCGCCGGGTGGACTACCGGTTTGGCTTATTGGGTGGCGGTGATGTTCTATCAAATCGCGACTTTTGCGCGACATCCCCTTGCTTCTACGTTGTGGATCGGATTTTTGGCTATGGTGATGGCGGGTGTTATTTCGGTGATGAAGGCAAGTGGAAAAAAACACCGAAAAAGTTCGGGAGCATCTGGAAGTTAAGTGCCAGCCCCCAGAAAGCAAAAAACAAGTAGCCTCAAGCGAAAGCAACAGAGTAGAGGATCGGTGGACAAAATGCCTTTTGACAGACCCTTTCAAGTGCGAACTGAAGAATCAGCGCAGCTTCATCCCGCAGAGTGTCAACATAGCACAACCCGTTTTTAACCCATGTTGATTCTCGCTTCCAGAAAATCTACTAAAATTAGGCGGTGGGGTTCGCCGATCGCTTTCAACATTCCCGCTTGCTTAGAATAGGCTTGTCCGGCTATAATATCCGCGCGGGTTACCAGTTCCATATCCCACCCCTCCCCTAAAATCAGTTGCTCAAGACCTACTTCTAAGGGTCCGTGAAATACATGGCGCACTACCTCTTCTGTCGCATAAGTGCCAAACTCATATAGGGAGGTCGGGACATAGCCAATTTCTTCGAGTAATTCCCTTTTCATGGTTTCTAGGGGGGTTTCCATTGGTTCTATATGACCGCCAAACATCCCCCAAACCCCAGGATAAACTATGGTGGGGATATCGTCCCTTAGCTGTAGGAGAATTTTGTCAGACTGGTACAAAATGGCGATCGCTACTTCTCGAGTAGATTTGTTCATAATCCGGCCCCCATGGCTTCTATGGTGTTTGGAGATTTTAGCCACTAGGCGGTCAAAGTACCAGTTAAGTCCCGGTGATACCAAGCTGTGAAGGCGGTTCAGTAGCGTCATTTCCATTCCCGGAGTGATTGCAAACTCCCCCTTTTCCAGACCTCGCACAATAGCCTCGGCGACATCTTCTGGTTTCCAAATTCCAGCCGTCGCGGTTATCTGTTGCGTTTCTGGCGGTTTAGTCAAGTTTTCTGTCCTCAGTTGTGGCGTATCTGTGTCGGGTGGGTATACTACCGCTATCTTTATCCCCAATGGCTTTAATTCGCCCCGTAAAGCCTCGGCTAACCCCCGTAAGGCAAATTTACTAGGAGAGTAGGCGGCATAGCCATACAGCCCGATTAAACCCGCCCCGGAGGAGATCAGAACTACTGTCCCTTTCCCCCGTTTCACCATCAGCGGAACTATTGCCTTTACTGAGTATAGCGCCCCAAAATAGTTCACTGACATTGTTTGTTCAAAGACTGTTATCGGTATTTCTAGGAAATAACCAGGATAAGCTATGCCCGCTGATGTCACCAATATATCCGGTGTACCTAGCCGATCGCATGAGTTCATCATAGCAGCTTCTATCTCCAGGCGATCGCTCACGTCCGCCGCCAAGGTTAACACCTCTCGCTCAGGACACAACTTCTCTAGTTCCCTCGCCGCCTTTTCTAATTTTTCACCATCACGCGCAATTAGGGTAATATTCGCCCCTGTCTGAATCAGCAGTTTCGCTATCTCTAAGCCTATCCCACTAGAACCACCCGTGATTATCCCATGTTCTGCTTTCATCTTGAATCTATCCACAGAGGCGATCGCCAATTGACAACTCTCGGCAACTCATGGTAATATATAAGTATAAAGTTTACAATTGAAATCTATGCTTTTTTACAATTATAGTCAATATTTCCATTATCACATAGACTATCACGGGCGCGACCGAAAAGCAACCCCTCCCCCCAAAAAAAGGGATTTTTTTGACAAAACTTAACAAAACTTAACACAATGAGATTGATGGAAGGTGCGTCAGTCAGTCAGTGGCTGGGTGTTGATGTGGTGGTGTCCGAATGACACACCCTACCCTCTGGTTGGGGAATTTTTGGGGTTATAGGCGATCGCCTGACACACCCTACCCTCTGAAGCATTGAAGGTGCGTCAGTCAGTCAGTGGCTGGGTGTTGATGTGGTGGTGTCCGAATGACACACCCTACCCTCTGGTTGGGGA
>NZ_JBIMLI010000033.1:0-25751 GCF_051859755.1 Limnospira sp. | reverse complement strand
GAATTTTTGGGGTTATAGGCGATCGCCAATTGACAAGTCTCGGCAACTCATGGTAATATATAAGTATAAAGTTTATAATTGAAATTCATGCTTTTTTGAAATTATAGTCAATATCTCCATTATGATATAGACTATCACGGACGCGACCGAAAAGCAACCCCTCCCCCCAAAAAAAGGGATTTTTTTGACAAAACTTAACAAAACTTAACATTTTGGCGAAATAAGTGGGAGTGTTGCGGGTGATAAAGGCTAGACCTGGCGGTAGGGTTAGCACCCAATGCGGGAGTTATGAGATAGAGTGTGGTGCGTGTCAAATTTTCTTGTTGAGTAACTTCAGCCATTTGATGTAGGGGAACTACCCTAATTTTCTCATCAGGCCATCCCAGACGATAACAAATAGCGACCTGTGTTTGGGGGGGATAATGTGCGATTAACTTATCTTGGGCGGTAGCGACATGACGCGCACTGAGATAGAGACATAAACTAGCTTGATGGGCTGCTAAACTCGCCAACTCTTCTGAGGGAGGAACACCCGTAGCACGTCCACTGACGCGGGTTAAAATGATAGTCTGGACTAACTCAGGAATAGTTAACTCCAGCTTGAGTTTAGCGGCGGCATCTTGAAAAGCACTAATACCGGGGACTATTTCCAAATCAATACCCATCTCTAAGAGTTGGCGTATCTGTTCATAAATAGCCCCATATAGGCTAGGGTCTCCCGAATGTAGACGGACAACCGATCGCCCTTTTTGGACTCTATCTATCATAACAGGTAGGATATCCTCAAGGGTCAGATTAGCCGTGGGGATAATTTCTGCATCCTGACGCACACCGACTAACATTTGCGGGGGTATCAAGGAATCAGCAAACAGAATCACATCAGCTTGAGTCAAAAGTTTTTGGGCTTTAACTGTGAGCAATTCTGGGTCGCCTGGTCCTGCTCCTACAATGTACACCATTGGTGGCAATGATTCTCGGGTTGTGCCATTCATAGCAAAAATTTTTGCCATCCCAGTAATTTCATTCCGGATTATATCAGAGTTAGATGGTAACTAGGTATGGTAGATGCACCCTGGTTGATGCCCTGGAGAAAAACAAACTCCGGGGTCTTTTTTTCTTTTATCATTCTGGGAGGCTGTTGTCAACCAATGGCAACCAATGGCAACCAATGGCAACCTAGGGGACTTTGGTTGGGGTGGGTTGATGGCTAGAAATCAGATTTGACGACATCAGGTAAATGGCGTTGGAAAACATATAGCCATAGTAGACCTGCCATTCCCAATAGGATACCGCCGAAGCTAATCAATTGGGCTATTCTAAAGGGTCCTAACATAAGGCTATCAGTTCGGAGTGCTTCAATCCAAATTCGTCCAGAACTGTAGGCGATCGCATAAACTAAAAAAATGCTGCCTAACTTGAGGGGAGGCTTTTGTTGGAGGTCTCGGAAAAACAGGGTTAGCAGTAAGCCAAAGACGAGGAAATTCCAGATTGACTCATAGAGGAAAGTGGGATGAAAATACTGATAGTCCTGATAACCGAGAAGTCGGTAGGGGGGAGATATGTATAACTTCCAGGGTAAGTCTGTCGGACCGCCAAAGGCTTCGGAGTTAAAGAAATTTCCCCAGCGTCCGATAGCTTGACCTAAAATCAAGGCAGGTGCGACCAAATCAGCTAACAGCCAAAAGGAGACCTGATTAATTTTGGCAAAAATGAGCGCCGCGAGGATACCCCCGATAATTGCGCCATGAATAGCGATGCCACCTTTCCAAATGGCAATAATACTAGCGGGGTCGTTAGCATAATTCTGCCATTGAAAGGCAACATAGTAAAGTCGGGCGGCGGGAATTGCACCAATTATCAACCAAATCACCAAATCCCCCATTAACTCTGGGTTGACATGGCGGCGACTGGCGAGATATTGACAGAGGGTGACACCAATTAACACCGCCGAAGCAATTAGTAAACCATACCAGCGAATTGATATGGGACCGACTTCTAAGATGGTCGGTCCGGGAGAGGTAAATTGAAACCCGACAGGGAGATATTGAATGAGCATGGATTATTCGGGTAGTCCTGTACCATCAGTTTCCACAGCCTCGGTTTCTGTGGTAGCTTCGGGGGAAGTTTCCATAGTTGGGGAAGTGGGTGTCATTCCTGCCTGTAGTTTAATTTGATCTCTAAAGCCGGCGGGGGCTAAGTCTATGGCTTCCGCAAATAGTAACTCGGCATCTTCAGGATTACCCTGTTGTCTGAGTATGATAGCTTTAGCTAGGACGGGGCGGAAGTCTGACTCGCTATTTTTGATGGCTTCATCATAAACGGCGATCGCTTCTTGGTAACGTTGCTGTTCGGCGTAAACCTGCCCTAAGATTAGTTGGATGGAGATTTCGTCAATACTTCCGGCTTGGGCTTGATTAATCTGTGGTGCTGATTTGAGGGTGTCTTCTAATAAGCCAATAGCTGCTTCGGGTCGGTTTTGGGAAATCAGGAGGCTGACGAGTCCCTGTAGGGCTTGAACTTCTCCGGGTCGCTGTTCTAAAATCCTTCGATAGCTTTGAGCCGCACCTTCCGGATTGCCTGTATACTCTTGAGCTTGAGCTAATAGAATCCCATATTCTGGAGTTTCCGGGTGTAATTGCGCGAGTCGCTGTAAAGGTTCAACAACATCTGCGACCTGTCCTTGATCTTGACTGATTAACTCAAATTTAGCTTGCAGAAATCCCCGCAAGGCTGTCTCGTTATCGGGTTCCCTTTGTAAAACCAATTGATAGCCCCTGGCTTGGTCTTGGAGGTCTTGGAGTTGAGCGCCGCTAATATTGGAAACGGCGGTCTGATTCCCGGCGGACTCGGATGAATCGTTTCTGAACAGTCCTCCCAGCAAGGGGGCCATGGAAAATCCCACAAATGCGATTAGGGATAGCACTAAAATTACCCCAACCACGCCACGACGTTTATCTACCATAACTTCTAAATTCCTGCTTTCTCCCAGCTAATACCACTGCTAATCACATGGTAGCAGAATGGATCACCGGAATGGGTTACGGATTTCGCTTTTGTCTAATGGGATTTAGTACAATAAGCATATCGGCGTAATTGCTGTTAAATAGGCGATCGCCATAGTTATACCTGATGAGTTCTGATCTATCCTAGCCACCGATAGGTCTAGTTCTGTGGATGTGGAGTCGGTTTCTCGGGGTATTATCCACCCTAATATCTGACTTGATTAACGCAGAGGAGATTCTGATGGTAGTGTATCACCTAGAAAATCATGCCGTTTTCGGTATGGTATGTTTCTTCCACTTTGAGGTTTTATGAGTCCTTCTCCGAATAAATTTCCCCAAGTCCCCGCTTCCCCCCCTATCCCACCTCAACCAGGTGTTGAGCAACCAGAGGTGGAAAGTTCTCAAGTTCAACAGATAGATGATGCCACAGCGCCTAAGTTGTCTGAAAATACGCCGTTACCTACCCCCGATAATGATGTTAAACAGCTATCAGATGATAGCGATCGCTTAGTTCACCCTATACCTCCCCCTAGTGAGCCTCGCCAATATAGGGCGATCGGTTTGGTGCGCGGGTGTTATCATGCTTCCGGTGAACAGTTTACCCAAGGTGTTCTTCGCACTGTCGAGGGGGCGGAAATTGATGCGGTTCTGTTGGGACGGGTCATGAGTTTAGTTAAAAAACATATTGACCTGGAGGCTGAACATCTTTGGGTGGTTTATCCTCGCACTCGCCAGAAGCAAGATGATCTGCACGTGCAAATTATGGGAGTTTGGGAGCCTCAAACTTTGACTCAATCTGATGATGACTCTACGGAGATAGATAACATATCCCTCGATATTTCCCCGCAGTCTCAGGCTTTACCGGATATCGAACATGGTTATTTCTCCATTCGAGGTGAGATTGTTTATCAGTCTCAGGATGAACCTCAATATGCGATCGTCAAAATCCGACAATCCTCTCGCCATGAAAACGAAAAACCCAAGTTCTTTAAATTAAAATTACTGGGGATGGTCGGTCTCCGACCTGTCGGACATTTTATAGACCTTCATGCCCGTCTGATGGGTAATGATTTAGTGGTTGAGGAAAGCCACGATATCGGGGCTTTACCTATTAAGGGTAAAAGACCTTTTAAACCCGGTAAACCCAGGGACAGTTTCCCGCGATCGCCTCGTCCTGATACTAAGCCCCGCCGCACTCCCACGCCAAAACCTATTCCCCGAAAACCTCCTAAAACTCAAGATTAGTTAGACCCGCTAACCCCTTAGCACTCACAGTTAACAGTCCTCTCGGTCTGTCTAACATACTCAGGGACAATTCCTTGATTGTCCCTGATGCACATTTTGGTAATTTTGTCAACCCCCCCTCAAAACGCCGAAAAAAAACTCGTGCATCGCCAGCAAATTCACGAATCAGAGTGAGGGTTATGGGTGGGGTAGGTGAAGCGAGAAAATGCAGGTTTGAGGCGATCGCTTTCTACCGGAAATCGGCTACAGAGTCCCTATAGATACAACAAAGGTATTTTCACATATAACCTCATGTTATCAGAAGCCCAAAACGGTGTCAAGTGCCGATTCTCTCGTGACGCAAATGATGGCTATTTACCCGGAAATTTGTGGTGACTGATTCAATGTTTAAAATTGTCTCCCGAAATAAATAAGTCACGGCTATGGCAACTGGCAGATATGCACATTTTGGCAATTTTGTCAATCCCCCCTCAAAACGCCCAAAAAAAACTCGTGCATCGCCAGCAAATTCACGAATCAGAGTGAGGGTTATGGGTGGGGTAGGTGAAGCGAGAAAATGCAGGTTTGAGGCGATCGCTTTCTACCGGAAATCGGCTACAGAGTCCCTATAGATACAACAAAGGTATTTTCACATACAGCCTGTTCAGAAATCATCTGATCACCTCTCAAAGTCCCTCTCCCTCTCTGGGATCCAGATTTAGGGTGAGGGCAATGTATTAAGCGACTGGTGAACAAGCTGTATAACCATTAGTTATCAGAACCCCAAAACCCTGTCAAGTACCGATTCTCTCGTGGCGAAAATGATGACTATTTCCCCGGAAATTTGTGGTGACTGATTCAATATTTAAAATTGTCTGCCTAAATCGATAAGTGATGGCTATTGTCGGAGTAGGGGATAAAATCAATCTAAACGTATTTGAGAACCCCAAATATCTTGGGGGATAAAAGACCTGTCCATAGGGATAGGAGCGACAGGTTCAGTGAGGGTAAAATTGCCAGACTCTATCCATTCCTTGAGTTCCTCCGCGACCTGTCGAGAGCGGGAAATACTGGCGAGGGGGGCGGTGCGGACGGTTTTACCCTCAATTTGGATACGACCGCTTTTGAGTTGAGCGTATGTTACCAAACCGAAGGTCGGGCGAACCCGGCGGGGGATAGCAAAATCGACGACTGGCGCAACAATATCCTCATCAGCAATAGCAGCGCGCAAAACCACTTCTTCATTAAGCACAGGTAAAGGAATGCCAATGCCTAACATGAGAGAGGGTCCGTGTTGTTTAAAATAGCAGCCTCGCACCCAATAGGGGTTCATTTTTTTAGCATCACCGATAACGGCTAGGGTGGCGGCGGGTCCTATGGGTGTGCGGTTAGGTAATCTTTTTTGGATGGGGAAATGTTGGGTTCCTTCCCATGTGATATAACCAATTCCTCCCCCTAGGAAAATGCGAGTTCCTATGCCGATTAATTGTAGGTCGGGGTCATTGAATAGGGGAGATATCGCGCCAGAGTTGGAGTAAACTGCATTACCTAAAAATGGTTGTAGGGGTCCGAGGTAGGTAAATAAAGGCCGATCGCCACCATTAACGCCAATGATAAAATTCTGGTATAAATTGCGGGGATTAAATAGATAAAACTGGTTAATTGTATCTTTGTTAATCGAGGTTTCTAGGGAACTACGGGGGTAGCAGTCGGAGGGAGTCCCAACAGCTTGAAGATGGACGGTTTTTCCAGCGATTAAATCTTCGATTACATGACCGCCACCGCGATCGCTTGGTTCATCTCCTTCTTTCACCATTTGGGTAGCGCCAATATATATATCTACTGCCCCAAAACCACTGTAGGCGGGTACACCGTTAAGCCAGCAGGTGCGAATATTGATGGGGGGGTCTGTATGTCCGAGGTTGATAATTGCGCCGGAAGATTCCATGGGTTCAAAGGTTCCGGTGGTGATGACATCGACTTCTTGGGCGACTTGGCTGATGCTGGTTTCTTTGACTCTGGCTTTGAGTTCTTCGATGGTGCAGACAATGGCTTGCTGCTGATTGATTTTGTGGTTGATTTCGGCTATGGTTTTCACTGGTGATTATTCCTGGGATTATGCTCTGGGAGGGTTTCACTGGTTAAAAGTGAGGGTTGGTCGGCGACGGGTTTAAGGGGAGGGGGATTATCCCAAATATCTAGGATATCTCGGATCAGGATTTCTTTGATCAAAACTTGACCGACTACCGCGAGGGGAAAGGCTAACACGAGTCCGCCAAATCCGAAGAAGGTTAGGAAAAATCCTTGGGCGAGAAGGGTGATGGCTGGTAGTAGGGAGACTTGGTAAGCCATTAACGAGGGCATGATTACGGCGGTTTCGATTTGCTGGATGATGATATATAACATCACTACTAATGTGGCTTTCCAGGGAGAGTCTAAAAGGGCGATCGCCATTGGGGGAATGACGCTAACAGCAGGACCTATATTGGGAATTAGGTTCAGCAGTCCCGCGAGAATGGCATTGGCGAAAATTAAGGGGACTCTCAGTATCCACAAGCCGATTACTGTTAGCAGGGTGACACAAATCATGTTGAGTAGCGCACCGATTAGCCAACGACCTAGGGCTATTTCGCAAGTGTCTAGTATGTGGTTCATTCGCCTTCGGTAAAAGGCGGGAATTAGTTGTAAGCTACTGCGACGGTAGGCTTGGGGGTCGGCTAAAAGCATCATGGTCAGGACGAGGATTAATAATATGCTGACTAATCCTTCTACTGTGGTTCCCACCACGACACCAAAACCGCCGATTAGTTGATTACTCAGGGCTTGGGCTTGTTGGATAATTTGTTCGATGCGGATCTGTCTCAGGTCGCGACTGACTTCTGATAGATATTCCCGCAGGGGTCCGTTGAGGTCGGTGCGTAAATAGTCAATTAACAGGTTCAGCAGCTTTAGACCTTGTTCGAGACCAGCGGGGACCTGTTTGGCTAGTTGTTCTAATTGGTTGATTAGGGGGGGGACGACCAATAAAAAGCCGATGATAATCCCTAAGAAGAATAGACTAATGGACAGAAAAACCGCAAGCGATCGCGGTAGTTTCAGACGCTGGAATTGGCGGGTGAGACGGTTTAAGGCGGTGGCTAGGACGACGGCGGCGAAAATCATCAGCAGGGCTTGTTTAATCCGCCACAGGATATATATAGCGATTAAGAAAGCTGTGAAGCCTATCCATGTACCTAGGGTCATTCGACTGTTCAGGGTGAGAGAATTTGCTTTTCTACAGGCGATCGCCTATAGAATAGTGATCTATGATATTAGATTATGTAGTGCGATTCCACTAAAGCCAGCCCGCCACCGATGACCAAACCCAGATATGATGAACAGGAAGATATATCTCGCCACGCAGCGGTAGATGAAGGATGCTGCGAAGATATGGAACGAAAATATGGGTGGAATCTTGTGCGAATTGAGGTAACCTCAGATCCTATCCTTGAGGTTGATTGCGTATTTCTGGGGAAAACGGAGTTTCCTCGGCCTTATAATGAAACTGAGAAGGAGGAAGATTGATGCGAAAATACATCATTTTTCGGGCTGATAAGGGTGAACCTGGTTGGAAAGAACGTAAACTCCAACATACCCAGGGTTTAACTAGAATTTTGGCTGAACATTTCGACTCTTCTGATCAACCTATTCCTGAGTTGGGATATCGACCGAGGGAGTTTGTTCGTATTGATGGGTTGCATAATCCCACTGAACATGGCTACAGCACCCATTATCGCCAGGGGGACTGGGAAGTAACTAGGGTGGAAAGTTACACTCCTGATGTCTCTACGGCTGAGTTTGATATGATCGTGATCTGCTTTTGCAAGTATAGCCCTGTTAATGGTCCTGTGCAACCTATGCCAGAGCGTCGAGTCTCTATAGATAGTTTCGCTGGGGATGAGAAAGGGCTGGAGCAATGGCACGAGTCCCAAAAGAAACCGACTGAGGTTTAGCACCTCTCGGATCTGCTTATCTGTCTAGCCACATTCGCCACGAAAACAGAACCGCCAGCAGGGAAGAGGGGAAGAGAACCGCGAAAAGAGCGATCGCATTGGTTTCGGGAATGGCTAAATTTGGCCCGACATATTTGATCAGTAAGGATAGCCCTAGGGATAGGATCAGGATTTTGGTCACAAATAACAGTTTGTTGTCCATTTATATATAGAATGCCATGGGATGCGATCGCCTATATTTTACCAATTGGTGGCCGCCTTACACCCGAAGGCCATAGAGTCTGACACCCAGCCGCCCTAACCGCCTTAGTCGGTATTCCCCACTGGGAGGGCGATACACCATTTCCCGGAAGAAATTAAAAAAAATTTTGCGGCAGGTGATATGATTTGCGATCGAGGTGGGTAAGTTAGAACTACAGAAAACAAATAACCTCTTTCACCCCGAGGAGAACGAATTATGAAGACTGAACTTAAAGCCAAATTCCTGCAACATATCTCTCAGAAAAAAAGAGACGGTGGTTTCACCTTAATCGAACTGTTAGTTGTAATTATCATTATCGGTATTTTGTCGGCGATCGCTCTGCCTTCCTTCTTAAACCAAGCTAACAAAGCCAGACAGTCCGAAGCCAGAACATACGTTGGTTCGATGAACCGGGCTCAACAGGCACGTTTCATGGAAGCTGGCAAGTTTGCTGGGGATGGTCAAGTAGCTGATTTGGGTCTTGGTATCCGAACTCAAACTGAGCACTACGAATATACTCTAGAAACTGATGGAGAGGGTTCTCTCTCGGCTGTATCTAGGGCTATAGCTGGTGCAGCTGCTCCCCTGGTGGACTTTGCTGGTGTAGTCTGGGTAGGTACCACAGATGGAACCGATACAGGGGAGAAAACGACTCGGGCTATACTGTGCGAGGCAGAAAATACCACTACACCGGCGACAGATGTTGGTTTAGGTGTTCCAGCTAATGAATCATGTCCCGCTAACTGGCGCACACTTTAGAAAACTGTAGTAGATAGATAATCTAGCAGTTTCAGGTTAAGCAAGTGGAGTTCTTTATAGGATAGCATAATTCCTAGTAGTCTGATGATAAGACAACTGACACCACTTGAAACCATGGAAAATAGGTAGTACATTAGTGCTACCTATTTTGTTTTATAATAGTTCATTGAGTTTATTGCTAGGACTATGGTTGATAATCAGACATCGGAAAAGCAGATGAGTTTATCAGCAGAAGCTGATATTTGCTTGCAGAAAAGGGATTATCAACAGGCAGTCATTTTATATGAACAAGCCATCAATCTCAATCCCGACTATAAACATAATTACTGGAAACTGGGGCTAACCCTGCTGCTACAGGAGCGGGAGGAAGAAGCCCAGACCACCTGGCTGGTGGCGATGAGTGATGGAGACCCAGAACAGATTGACCAGTGGACGATGGATTTAGTAGAGGTTCTCTCATCAGAAGCCGATGAACGAACCGTCGCCGAAGACTATTCCGTGGCTTGGGCGATTCGTCAACACATCCAGCAAATGAACCCCCATGATATTGATAATATATTAAAGTTAATTGATTCGTCAATTACCCTGAAAACCTATACCGGAAATGAGATCACAGAATATGGACTGGTTCCCTTACTGCAACAAGAGTCCATCAATGTCAATCCAGATTTACTCCTGCACCTGTGGAAAAAACTCTTAGTTATAGATGGAATTAATCCCCTATCTCTGGAATTGGGACAGGCGCTGATTAACCATGTTGGTGAGCAACCGGAGTTTGTCACTAGCCTCATCCCTAAATTATACGATATTGCCTATTCCTTTGGTGAAACAGGTATAGCCAAGGGCTATGGAGAGTTATTGTTGAACCTGGCACCGAATCATCAACAGTTGCTGAGGGCTCTGGCTAAGTTTTGTATTCAATTAACCGAGTATGACCATGGCATTGAATATGCCAGACGTTCCTATCATCTCACTGAATCCCCATATCAGCAAGTTTTGGATAACCATTTGATGATCAGTGGTCTGATGTCTCAGGGGGGATATACAAAGCAAGTGGGGGAGGTGCTCAACCATCAGGAATCATTGCTGAATTCTCTGTTCAAAAAACCTCCCCTACACTTTAGTAATGGGGCGATAGAATTATATAATACCAGCTTTTTCTTTGCTTATGTGAGAGATTTGCCTGCTGTCAACTCACAGATAAAAGCCCAAGTTGCTAAAATTTGCCAAGCCAACTTAGAAACGGCTCTGGCAGAAAATATCGCCACATATCAAGCCCGGAATTTACAGAAACGCCATCAATCCGCGACCAATAAAACCCTAAAGATTGGTTATATATCTTATTGTTTCCGGCGGCATTCTGTGGGTTGGATATCTCGCTGGTTATTTCAACATCACGATCGCGATAAATTTGAAATTTATGCCTATATGATTGGGGCAGAAAATCGACAAGATGCTCTCCAAAACTGGTATATGGAACAAGCCACCAAGTCTTATCAATATGGAATAGTAAGCACAGAAGTTGCCGAGCAAATTTCTGAAGACCAGATTGATATTCTCGTTGATTTAGATAGCCTGACATTAACCAATACCTGCTCAGTTATGGCACTTAAACCCGCACCAGTACAAGTCACCTGGTTGGGATGGGATGCCTCTGCTATACCCACCGTTGACTATTTTATTGCCGACCCCTATGTTTTGCCAGAAAATGCCCAGGATTATTACTCAGAAACCATCTGGCGACTACCTCAAACCTATGTGGCGGTCGGTGGCTTCCAGGTCGGCATTCCCAGTTTGCGAAGACAGGATATCCATATTCCCGAAAATGCCATTGTTTATTTTACCGCCCAAAGGGGGCCGAAATACAACCCAGAACTCGCCCAACTGCAAATGCAAATTCTGAAACAAGTACCCAACAGCTATCTGGTAATTAAGGGATTTGGTGAGCAGGAGTCTATTAATCGTCTATTTTTGGATTTAGCCGAACAACAAGAAGTGAGTCGCGACCAGTTCCGATTCATTGGCGCAGTTGCATTAGAAGAAACCCATCGCGCTAATTTAGCCATTGCAGATGTCGTGCTGGATAGCTACCCCTACAACGGCGCAACCACCACCCTGGAAACCCTGTGGATGGGTATTCCTCTGGTGACTAGGGTGGGGGAACAGTTTGCAGCCCGCAATAGTTATACAATGATGATGAATGCTGGCATCACCGAGGGTATTGCTTGGACTGATGAGGAATATGTGGAGTGGGGGGTTCGTCTGGGAACCGATGAAAGGCTGCGCCAGGATATCTCCTGGAAATTACGCAAGTCTAGGGGGACTGCTCCTTTGTGGAATAGTAAGCAGTTCACGCGAGAGATGGAAAAAGCCTATCAGGAAATGTGGAAAATATATACTAGCGGACAATCATAAATTATCAATTTTTCATGGGCTAATGACTCCCAGGAGTTGATGAGCCAGCATCAATTGAATTCAAGGATAATAGGTATTGTGAAAATGACCAGTGATTTAGTAGCCGAGATTCGTCAGCAAGCCGAAAAGTATCTCGATAATTGCCAATACCAGCAGGCGATTAGATATTATGAAGCAGCTATTGAGGCAGAACCTAATAATAAGTATTATTATTTTTATCTGGGTTTGATGTTGCTGCTAGAAGGTCAAGAGGAAGAAGCCCAAATCACCTGGTTGTTCGCTATCAATGAGGAAGATATAGAACCGGTTGAGTATTGGAGTGATGAATTAAGTAATATTCTCTACCAAGAAGCTAATCGGCAAGCCCAATTAGAAAATTATCAATTAGCCTGGGTGATTCGCCAACATCTTAGAGAACTGAATCCCACAGACATTAATAATTTGCTGGCTGTAATTGATTTGTCAATTGCCATTCATGCCTATACCCCAGATATCATCAAAGACTATGGAATAATTAACATCTTACAGAATAGCTCCTTGAGTGGGAATATTAATCAGAAGTTATTAATCAGAGTTACCGAACGATTGTTGAAGGTAGCAGCCCTAGAACCCTCATCTTTAGAGTTGCTAACAGCGATTATTCCTTATGTCACTAATGAGGAAGAATTTATCAGAATTATTATAGATATGGCTTTTGATTTAGCCCGTACCGCACATGAACATTTAAAAGCCATAGAGTTATGCCAGATAGGTTTACAGTTAGCACCAAGAAGTAGAGATTTACTGAATTCTCTGGCTACACTATTTACTGAGATACGAGACTATCCCCAAGGCATAGAATATGCTAAACGCGCCTATTCAGTGGTGGAAACTATACCGGAAAAACTGTGCCAAAGTTTCACCATTCTCAAAACCCTACTCACTGCGGGTGGATACTGGGATGAACTGTGGAATTTTTGGGAACAACACAAGTTATTAATTGACCAATTGATTGTTGAACATCCTAAGAATCTGGGAACTTCATCAATGGGGGTTGGTCTTTATACAACCTCTTTTTATTTTCCCTATATAGTCGATAATCCTCGGGAAAATATCACGATGAGAAAACAAATTTGTCAGGTATGTCAATCTAACGTGGAAATAGCCTTTCCAGAGCTAATTACCAAATTTCGGGGTCGCCATACCAGTTTGCGGCAGGGGGTACAACCATCCCCAAAGAAACTAAAGATTGGGTATGTTTCATCTTGTTTTAGGAGGCACTCGGTCGGTTGGCTGGCTCGTAGTTTATGGAAATATGGCGATCGCCATAACTTTGAAATTTACACTTACATGACCGAATACAGAGTTTTTTACGATCAGATTCAAGAATGGTATATTGCTCAATCTGACCACATACATAAATATAGCTCTGTCAAGATAGACTTAGCCGAGCAAATTTATGCTGATCAAATAGATATCTTAGTGGATATGGATAGTTTTACTTCAAATATAACTGCGATAATGGCACTTAAACCAGCTCCCATACAAGTGACTTGGCTCGGTTGGGATGCTTCAGCAGTGCCAACAGTTGATTATTTTATTGCTGATCCCTATGTGTTGCCAGAAAATGCTCAAGAATATTATCAGGAAACTATCTGGAGGCTACCTCAAACCTATTTAGCTGTGGATGGTTTTGAAGTATCTGTACCCACCATTACCCGTGCTGATTTAGAAATTCCTGATGATGCAATAGTTTATCTAGGGTTGCAAAAAGGGCCTAAGTACAATCCCCACATCGCCAAGTTGCAATTGGAGATTTTAAGGGAAGTTCCCAATAGTTATTTTCTAGTCAAGGGATTTGGTCAACAGGATTCTTTCAGTAAGTTCTTTTTTGACATTGCCAATCAACAGGGAATAACTACGGATAGAATTAAATTTATTCCCACCGTTAAATTGGAAGAAAATCATCGCGCTAATTTACTTATAGCAGACGTGGTGCTGGATACCTACCCCTACAACGGCGCAACCACCACCATGGAAACCCTGTGGATGGGTATTCCTCTGGTGACTAGGGTAGGGGAACAGTTTGCAGCCCGCAATAGTTATACCATGATGATGAATGCTGGCATCACCGAGGGTATTGCTTGGACTGATGAGGAATATGTGGAGTGGGGGGTTCGTCTGGGAACCGATGAAAGGTTGCGCCAAGATATCTCCTGGAAACTACACAAGTCCAAGCGGACTGCTCCTTTGTGGAATGGCAAGCAGTTCACCCGCGACATGGAAAAAGCCTATCAGGAAATGTGGCAGCGGTATATTGACGGTGGCAGTTGTTAGCATATACGCTATTTCAGCCCTCTGTTAAATTATATGGAGATTCAATCCCAATGTCAACCATAAATGAATCGGACCTACAACGAAAAATTCGCGAGCAGTTCGACTTTACCCTGTATCCTAGAATCCCTGTTGAGAAATCACCAGAGACTAATTATGAACACCTTTATATTCATAACTTGCTGACTCCCTATTACCTCAGAAACCAACAGGTTATTCAAACCGAAGGTAAAGTTATTTTAGATGCTGGCTGTGGTAGTGGATATAAGGCGTTGGCATTAGCATTAGCTAATCCCGGTGCTAAAATCGTGGGTATTGACATCTCCGAAAAGTCCGTAGAAGCCTCCCGCGATAGATTGAAATATCATGGCATAGAAAATGCCGAATTTCATGCCATGTATATTGAGGAACTACCCAGCTTAGGTTGGGAGTTTGACTATATCAATAACGATGAAGTTCTCTACTTACTACCGGATATCGTAGAAGGGTTGCAAGCCATGAAATCCGTGCTGAAACCCGATGGTATTATTAGAACCAATCTACACAGTGCTTTCCAACGCCAAAACTATTTCAAATCCCAGGAATTTTTTCAAATGATTGGGTTAATGGATGAACAACCCGGAGAAATGCAGATGGAAATGGCGCGAGAAACCATGAAATCTCTGAAAGACCAGGTATTGCTTAAACGGCAAACCTGGAATACACAAAAGGCAGAATTAGAAGAGTATCTTTTAAGTAATCATCTATTGCTGGGTGATAAAGGTTTCACTATCCCGGATGTTTTTGCCGCTTTGAAAGCTGCTGATTTAGAGTTTATCAGTATGTTAAATTGGCGACATTGGGAAATTATGGATTTGTTTAAGGATGAAGATGATTTACCTGTTTTTCTCGGGTTGGGTTTAGCGGAAATGTCTACGGAAGACAGGTTACATTTATTTGAACTCCTGCAACCCATGCACCGTTTATTAGATTTTTGGTGTGGTCATCCTCACCAGGGTAAAGATTTTATCCCGGTGTCGGAATGGAGTGATTCCGACTGGAAAACCGCCAGAGTCAGCCTACATCCTCAGTTAGCTAACCCCCAGTCCCGGGAAGATTTAATTAATTGCATTACCAACCACAAACCCTTTGAAATTAGCAAGTATATCAGGTTACCTGTTTTTCTACCAATTCATCTGGATAGTGGCATAGCAGCTTGTTTATTGCCACTGTGGGAGAGGGTTTGCACTGTTGAGGAGTTAGTGCAGCGGTGGCAGCAAATTCGACCCATAGACCCCATTACCCTAGAACCTGTTAGCCAGGAAAAAGCCAGGGATGAAATTAAGGAGTTATTAGACACCCTAGACCCATTTTTATATGTGCTGTTAGAACGTGGTGGCTAAACTCTTACAAACCGTAGGTTGGGTGAAACGCAGTGAAACCCAACATCATATCAACTGGTAAAGAAACCGGGTTTCTCAGCCGAAACGGTAGGGCGGGTTTATGAATATAGTCGTCGGGAATTGATAATTGACGGCAGAACCCGCCCCTACAATTAATTATTAATTATTCATTATTAATTATTACACATATCGTAGACGCACCGCTTTCTCCCCCAGAGGTCAAGAAACCCGGTTTCTCAAAGAAACCGGGTTTCTCAGCCAAACGGTAGGGCGGGTTTATGAATATGGTCGTGGGGAATTGATAATTGACGGCAGAACCCGCCCCTACAATATAAACGGTGGGGCGGGTTTATGAATATGGTCGTGGGGAATTGATAATTGACAGCAGAACCCGCCCCTACAATTAATTATTAATTATTCATTATTAATTATTAATTATTATCCGGTTCAACTACCGGAATAATATCAGCCTTTAGGTTATTAATTACTTCCTGATTTTCATGGTCTAATTTAATCCGACCCTGTAACTTAGACATTAAAGCCGACCACTGCATGGGACTCAACTCGCCAATTAACACAATTTCCGGCCCGCCATCAAATTCTATTTCCTCCTCCATTAACAAGTTCATAGCCACACTAGATAACACTAAATCAGCCTCTTCTGGGGTAATGTTGCTGTTATCTATCAATAGGGTCATCTCGGCTTTATCGGGATGATTAACCAGGGTTTTAATCACCGCTTGTAATTCTAATCCGACAGTTTCTTCTGGTTGCGACCAATCGGGGAAAATAATGAAATTAATATCACCTAAACGAATATTCTCCTTGAGGCGATCAATTAAATGATTTTGAAACAGTTGCTTAAACACCAGTCCCATTTGTAATGAATACGCCCTAGTATCCAAAAATCTAGGATGGGCTTGCATTTTTTTCTGTATTTGGTTGGATATCTGTTGACGGAGTTCTGAGTTGGTTCCCAAAGCTACCGCTAAATCGATGTAAGATTTTTCACTGGTCAAAGTAACTAGATCGGGAATATTTAATGACTGCAGAATCGCAACACCCATTGAGGATCGGAAAGAACTACCTCGCCTAGATACAATAGGCAAGCCAACTTGCAAGGGTTCCATTAAAGAAGTTGTGCCAGAAAAAGGATAAGAATCTAAATAAATATCAGCTATTTTGAAATATTCTTTCACATCATCGCGATTAGGTGTCGGATTGGGATCTAAAACAACTAGGCGTTCTGTTTGAATTCCATGTTGAGTAAAATGATGATTCAGTTGTTTGATAAAGGATTTTTTCGGATAAGTATTAGACCAATTCGGTCCGAATGGCATCAAAACTAAAACCGAGTTGGGTACGCCTGCAATAATCTTAGCCCACGTCTCAATTAGATCTGGGATAATCTTAAAAAAGTTAGCTCCTGAAATAAATATCACGCGATCGCTCCCTATTCCTAAACTTTGGCGATCAACTGTCGTCCTGACTTGTGGAAGTTCTGGCCCATAACTAAAACAATGGGCAGTCCCCTCGAGTTTTATGAGTTTTTCCTTGTAATGTTCTTGTGCAGTTTCTAAGTGATCTGTTAACTCACCCGATATATAGTAATCAATATTTCGTATTCCTGTGGTCACTACTGAAGCAACGCTAGTCATTTGTATCCTTGCCATTCGGTGTAAAGATAGCAGAAAAATTTGATTTACATAAGCCGTTACATTAGTACCTACCCATAGAATGTCTAAATCATCAGATCGAATTACTTGAACTTGCTCTTCTAACTTATTTGGTAGTTGTTTAAATGAATTAGCACAGAGCTTACAATATTGTTCTAAAGGGGTATTTGTTTTAGACAAAGAGTAGAGAATAACTTCAAATTCTCTACTAAGATATTCATAAATTGGTAAGGAAGCAAACGTTTCGGCTGCTGGAGAGAAATGAGATGCAAGTATCCCGATCCTAATTTTTGGATTATTTCTTTTGCGATCGCTAAAATCATAATCTAGTTGATGATTATTTTGTTTGAGGATAAACTCAACAATATCTGCGCGTTTTACATAAACATCTTTGAGATTGCGATCGGTAAAGTATAGGGGAATAAAATTACATAGATCTAAAAATTTTCTGGCTATATCATTCGCCAAAGAAGCAGTCTTATTTTCGCAGATGAAATGATGTAACTCATTCATAAAATTATGAATATGATCATAATAAGTTTCAGCTTCTCCTGGCTTACTAAAAATTCTTTGAGGGTCAAGGATAAATTTCAGATATTCATTTATAAACCATGTAGGAATTTTACTAAACTCATATTTAATCTGCAATTCTTCGGGATAGCAATATAACATTAAAACTAATAGTGTTCGCAGATAAGTATCAGTTTGAACGTTTGCATATAATTGTTTTTTTATTTCATTAATTAGTGATTCCTCAGACGTATTTAAAGGCTCTTGTTTGATTCTGCTATCAATAATAGCTTTATACGCTTGACCTAAAAAACCAGAATATTCATTTTCCAAGTCTTCATTGTTTGAACTTAACCACTGCTCCGCAATTTGTATTCTCAATTGTTTCAAATAAACTAATGCAGAATGATTATCTGGATCATTTTTATATTGCTGGAGACAATTAGAGAGTTGAGCCAGTGTATGTTGATTTTTTCCTTCTATCTGAATTTTTGGTTTGGTAGCCTCTTCAGCATTATCCTTGGCGATTAATTTTTCTTTTTGATGTTGTTGTAAATTAGGTGCAGGTTTAATTACGCTTAATAGTGCTTTGACATGAACTACTTCATTGGCTGATTTTTGATGTTCTATATTAATAATTTTAAATGCTCCTTTAAATCCGTATCTGTGGCAAAGATCTAGATACGCGGGAAACTCAACACAATAGTAAAAAAAAGAATTAATGTTCCAAAAACTAATATGTGTTGGGTCTTGAAATGCTCCTCTTCCATCTGTAGAAGGGACAGAAATATCAACAGTAGCACCTGCTTTACATACTCTCCAAATTTCATTCATCGTATTGATGCGATCCGGTAAATGTTCGATTATGTCATAAGCTCTCAACTCATCTACAGAACTGTCATTAAAGGGAAAATTTTGACTAATATCAGCAACTATATCAACTCCCGGCGCTGGGTATATATCTACACCTAAAAAGTTTTCAGGTTTGTTAGTTCCACAGCCGATATCTACACGCAGCATTGTATCCTCCAAAAATTAAGGTTGTCACCTTGATCTGCAAATCAAATTAAGATTTTCTGAGACTATGATTTAGTAATCTATATCATTATTGTTGATCAGCCTATTAAAAAAGCGATCGCATTCTGACAACACCATGTCAGATTGGCAAGTTTCACCATACTACCACACCATGGCAAAAAAGCGATCGCCTTCCCGCCACTGAAACAACACTTAACATTCCTCCAACCTTTCCGCCAACTCTCGTAACCCCTGGACAAACTGCCGCACTTCCGACTCGAAACAATGCCAGACTTGAGAATAGCCTTGCACAAGATCTTCCACCCGTTCCGTCTCCAGTTCAAAACCGTAGATATTGCGGACGATATGACGAAAACCGAGATACTCCCGGAGACTCTGCACCGTTTCCGAACTCAGAACTGGGGGGAGTCCTTCTCGTTCCACACTCATGCGGTTGAGGAGTCGCTTGTGCCAATCAAAACTCGAAGGTAACGCGCCATTGAGTTCAGAAACAATCAATTGAAAAATCCTCTCGCAGCCTGTATAAAAATTATGCAATTTCAGTGCTAAACTCTCATAAAAAACCCCTGATAGTGTCGGATAGCGATCGATTTCCTGGCGCACTTGAACGATCGCATTTTCCAACTCTCCCAAACGCGCTAACTCTAGTTCAATATCCGTCGCTAACTCCTGTAACTCACTGGGACTAACCTGCCTCATAAACACATTCCCCTGTTTGCAATACTCGATCGCGAAAATGTGGCTCTAAATCCTCAAAAGGTTTCAAATCCACCCATCGCCGCGTTAAGTCATTCGCCTCCGCCACCGCCAAAAAATAATCTTTTTTTCTCAACCCTTCCACCGCCAAATCAATATCAGAAGTTTCCCTAAACCTCCCCCTAACTAACGACCCGAATAGGATAACCCGCCTCACTCCAAACTGACTCACCAGCATTTCTACAATTGTATCCACATCCGATCGCGCCTGGTTGACTAATTTTTGATTTTGCGCCGCCTGCTGCGTCATTCGTTGTTTCCAATAGGCTAGGCGATCGCTATTCACAAATTCCTGATTCATCATCTTTCCCCCACAATTATACCCTAATATCCTTGATTTACGGAAACCAATTTTCATCTAATACCTCGTCTAAGTTGGCGATCGGAGTCGTGGGAAAATCGCTCACCGATAAACCCGAAATCTCAGAAACCAACTCTCGCGCATCTTCGTAGATATCAACTAATTCCTGGGATAGGTAATTTTCGAGGCTGGGACTATCCTTTAAATGTCGCTTAATCTGTTTCCTGAAATTACGGATTTCTCGCCGCCAGTGATTTTGATTATTGTCTGTTTCAGAATGCCAATATTTGAGTTTGAGTAAATGCTCAAATAAAAGAGTCAACAGACTGGCTAACTTTCTTTTATCCCTTTTACTCAAGTCTAGCACCTCTTCGATCAGGTTCTCTAAATCCACCGCCTCAAAATCACCTTTTTTTAGGTGTTTAACCGTTTCCAGAACCCAGAGATTATAATCCGTATCATATAGACTTTTCCGTGATTCGCTTAACTGTTGCATCGTTAAGTTATGCCTCCATTATATCAGCCTTTAATCACTACTTACTCACCCGAGGAAACCAATTTTCATCTAATACCTGGTCTAAGTTGGCGATCGCCTTTTCCGGGAAAGTCTCTAGGGGAAGTTGCGAATGTCTACTCGCCAATTTACAACCATCTTGATAACATTGGCTGAGTTGATCATCTAGGTAATTTCTCAGGCTAGGACTATCTTCTAACAGTCTGACGATCTGCAATCTAAAATTAGTTATTTCTCTTTCCCAATGTCCTCGATTTCTTTCCGTTTCCGCCTCCCAGTATTGCCACATTAGCAAATGCTCAAATAAAAGAGTCAACAGACTGGCTAACTTTCTTTTATCCCTTTTACTCAAGTCTAGCACCTCTTCGATCAGGTTCTCTAAATCCACCGCCTCAAAATCACCTTTTTTTAGGTGTTTAACCGTTTCCAGAACCCAGAGATTATAATCCGTATCATATAGACTTTTCAGTGATTCGCTTAACTGTTGCATCGTTAAGTTATGCCTCCATTATATCAGCCTTTAATCACTACTTACTCACCCGAGGAAACCAATTTTCATCTAATACCTGGTCTAAGTTGGCGATCGCCTTTTCCGGGAAAGTCTCTAGGGGAAGTTGCGATCGCATTGAGGCAATTTCCCGACCATCTTGATAACACTGCTCAAATATTTGTTGTAAATAAGGTTTCAGACTCGGACTATCTTCTAATTCATCTTTAATCTGCTTGCGAAAATTAGTAACTTCTCCCCGCCAATGTCCGTAATTATTAGACCTTTCCGCCTCCCCGTATTGCCACATTAGCAAATGCTCAAATGACAGCCTTAAAAGATTCCTTAACTCTCTTTTCTCCATCGCAGCCCAGCCTAGAATTTCCGCCATTAAGTTCTCCAAATCCAGAGCCTCGAAATCGCTTGTTTCTAGATGTTTAACCGTTTCCAGAACCCAGAGATGATAATCCCTATCATATAAGCTGGCTTCGTCGCTGAGTTGATTCATGAGTAGCCAGATATTAACTAATCTTCAACCGCTGTCTGTGTATCAGCTTTTAACTGTTTCAAGAGATTTTGATAATCCTCAATATCGGGATATAAACTCACCAACTTTTCCAAAGGTGCGATCGCCTCTTCCAGTTTATTTTGTTGTAAGCGAACCATCACCAACCCTTCCAAAGCTGTTTGATTTTCCGGTTCCCGTTGCAAAACCGACTGATAACCCTGTTCTTGGCGTTCTAACTGTGATACAATTGTGGCAACCTCCTCCGCTTGGTTTACCTCCGAGGATTGGGAATTACTGCGAAACATTGCACCCAAACCCGAAGACATCATCCCCAGAAAAGCTGCCGTCGAAATGAACATTATAACCTTCTGTAGTTTTTTGCGACGTTCCATGCGGCGAGCGATCGCCTCTCCGTAGTGTTTTCTCAGAGAATCGGAATTTTCGACAGTTCCCATTTGATCAATACCTCCCTAAACCAGGTCACATCAACCCATATAACTATTTTACCCAACTTGACCGCTATTGCGATCAGGTCGGTGTAATTTAGCGATCGCAATTTAACTCAATCTCTGCTAAGGTAGAATAGGACGCTTTATCTGGCGTTGAGGGAGTATCTCGTTCTACTAATACCCCCGCTATTCCCGCTGATTTTGCCCCCTCATAGTCCGCTGTCAAACTGTCCCCAATATGCAAAACTTCTCCTGGCTGAAAATCGTATTTTTCTAGTGCGACCGCAAAAATTTTCGGGTCAGGTTTCGCCGCACCCACTTCTGTGGAAATCGTCACCGTCGAGAAAAATCCCCCTAAATCCAAAACTTCTAACACTGGATATAACCGGGAATCAAAGTTAGATAAAACTCCTAATTCTATACCACAATTTCGCCACTTTGTCAACGTGGGAATTACATCAGGATAAACCACCCAAGGTTCAGCCGTCGCAAATTCTTGGTAAAGGTGATCAAAAAACTTGGGGAAGTCGGAAAACTCCTGAAAAACCCCGACAGCCTTAAAACTTTCGGCGGCAATATCGCGCCACCAGGCTAGTTCTAATTGGGGAATTTCCGCCATATCTGCGCCGGGAAAAGCCATGGGTGTAGCGGCGCTAAAACTCTGATAAAATGCCTGATTTAGGGTTTTAGGACAGACATTAACTCCCCATTTTTGGGCGATTTTGCTGTAAATATCGCCCACACTTTCTCGGACACCAAAGAGGGTTCCCACCGCATCTAGTAAGATTAATTTAGGCGGCAGAATGTTATCATTTATCATCATGGGCATTTATTTATTGATCATCAACTCTTGAATGGGGCGACTTATCCAGTTAAATGCTACCCGCATTTGATGTTCTAAGGTCGGTAAACGATACAGATAAATGAGGCGGCGGGCGACATGGGCTAACTGTCCATCGAGTTTAATTCCTAAACCTGTGAGAGTCGCGTTATCTTTCCCTAAAGTCATCATTTCTCCTAGGGCTTGATAATGGAAAGATAGCAGGGGTCTCCCGGTTAAAGATGCCCACAGATTCCAGCCAGCATAATCGGCTTGTTGAAAGGCAGCTTGGGCGGTTTTGGGAACTTTTTTGCCTTCCGCATCATGACAGTCGGCGAGGTCTCCCAGGGCGAATATTTCCGGGTGTTCAATCACTTGTAATTGGGGATTAATGATGATTTGATGTTCGGTGTTTTGTTTCAGGGGAAGCGATCGCACTAAATCCGGGGTCTGGGTTCCCACCGTCCACATAACAATATCAACCGGTAAAGTATCTACCTGGTCGCGATATTCGAGGGTAATACTTTCGGCATCTAGGGATTGAACAGTAGTTTCTAAATCCAGCCAAACCTGTCGTTCTGATAGGGCTTTTTGGGCAGCTTCCCGGTTAAAGTCGGGGGCAGATTTGAGGATTTTTTCCCCTCTTTCCACTAGGCGCAAACGACCGCGTTTTCCGAGTCTTTCCGCTAATTTACAGGCTAATTCTACCCCACTATAACCGCCGCCAATGATGGCTACTCTAATTTTTTCCGCGTCCGAGGCTTCCAGGATACGCAAACGTTCTTGTAAACGATAAGCATCCTCCACCCGACGAAAAGGTATGGCGTATTGTTGGGAACCTGGTACTATATCAAGGGGGGTTTCTCCTCCCATGGCTAAAACTAGGCGATCGTAATCGAGAAATTGACCATCTTGTAATTGCACCTGTCGGGCGGTAATATCAATATCGGCAACAGTTCCCTGAATAAACCGGATGGGTGTTTCTTCCAGGAGTTGTTCAAACGGTGGCGCAATTTCCCAGGCTTGTAGTTCTCCGGTCACCAGTTCATAAAGTAGGGGCGCAAATACAAAGCGGTCTCTGGAGTCAACTATAGTAATTTCCGGGGTTTGTGTGGGTAGCCACGGTAACTGGGTTAAACGTAGGGCGGTATATAGCCCCCCGAAACCACCACCGAGAATACAAATGCGAGTTGGTTGTTCTGTCATAGGTTTGGGAGCATGATTTAATCTCAAATTAGGTTAACATTTTACGGCAATACGGTATAATACCAAGTATGGTGCGAGACCTTCGGGTATGAAATAGAGCTGAAATGGGCGTGGGGACTACCCGGTGAGGACTTCAACCCCTTGGTTGATTGGGTCGCATCCCTGGCCATCCCATAACACAGCCTGATTTTTTTGCCCACCTTCGAGACTTCCAATATGGCTAGTCAGGTGAAGCGTCTAATCAGGTCTAAGACTGCCCGCGTCATGCTGAAATGGGCGCATTATCGATATATTCAACCAAGGGGTTGAATTCCCCACCAGGCGGTTATTTCGGGCATTTCAGCCTTATTTCATGCCTGAACGTCTCGCACTATCAATTATTAAGATAGCAAGGCGATCGCTATTTCGGCAGTGGCTGGGACAATGGCTGCTGATAATCTCCTGATTTTCCCCCCGTTTTACTCAACAGACGAATTGACCCAATTTCCATGGATTTATCTAGGGCTTTGGCCATGTCATAGAGGGTTAAGGCGGCGATGGAAACAGCGGTTAGGGCTTCCATTTCTACCCCCGTTTCCGCGATGGTTATGGCTTCCGCGCGGATCTGATAACCTGGGAGTTGGGGGTCGGCGGTGAATGTAACATCTATTTTAGCCAGGGGGAGTGGATGACACAGGGGGATTAATTGGGCCGTTTGTTTGGCGGCCATAATTCCGGCAATTTTGGCGGTTCCCAGAACATCTCCTTTGGGTGCGTTTCCCAATGCGATCGCTTTTAGGGTTTCTGGAAGCATTTTCACCGATCCCATGGCGATCGCCACCCGCCGAGTTTTGGGCTTCTCTGACACATCCACCATCTGCGCTTCTCCCTTAGAATCAAGGTGGGTTAAAGATTGGGGAGAATTTTCTAAATAATTGCTTGTCATTTTCGGAAAGTGTGTTATTATCTTAAATGGCGGTAAAACAAGTCTAAGTTTAACGCCAACGGGGGCTTGTAGCTCAGTGGACTAGAGCACGTGGCTACGGACCACGGTGTCGGGGGTTCGAATCCCTCCTAGCCCGTTTTGTATAAACTCTGATTATAACAGCGATTATCGGGAAACACTCAACCCGATAGTCGTACCGTTACACTTAATATGCACTCCATTCAGTCTTAGCACACGGGACGATTAGTGCATATCCCTTAGCAACAAAACTTAATTATTGACGGGTTAATCAATAAGCACAACTTAATCAATCTGTCAAATATCCATTCCTCCCCCCAGCAATTCTCATTTTAGAAAAAAGCGACTCAAGGACGGAAAATGGGGTAGTGTAAGGACATCCAAGAGCCAATATGGTCAGAGCCGTTGGAAAAACATAAGTTGTTTGACACAATCGTCAGTTCTTTTCGCCAGCGTTTGTCCTCGTTACCGGACAAGCGTACTGGTAAGAATAGCCACTATGGGATGGAAGACGCAGCTCTAAGCGCGTTTAGTGTGTTCTTCACTCAAACCCCATCATTCCTTGCCTATCAACGCACCATGGAAGGCAACAAAGGCAAGAGCAATGCTCAAAGCTGGTTTGGGATTCATCAAATTCCCTCGGACAACCACATCCGGGATTTGTTGGACTCAGTGTCACCAGACCACATCTTTCCGGTCTTTGAGGATATCTTACAAGTATTGGAAGTCCAGGGGCAGTTAGAAGGCTTCCGTTCACTTGGGGGCAGTCTATTAGTAGCGTTGGATGGCACTGAATACTTCAGTTCCTACAAAATTCACTGCCCCCAATGCTCGAAGCGCACCCTGAAGTCAGGAGAAACCCATTACTTCCATAGCGTTGTCACCCCAGTCATCGTCTGTCCGGGAAAGACTGGTGTGATTCCCTTGGTTCCTGAATTGATCGTGCCCCAAGATGGTCATGACAAGCAAGACTGTGAAAATGCTGCCGCGAAACGCTGGCTATCAAGTCAAGGGCAACGCTAATGGGCTGTGAAGGTCACGGTTTTAGGAGATGATCTCTATTGCCATCAACCGTTGTGCCAGCAGTTTCTGGAGCAGCAACTTAACTTCATCGTGGTCTGTCGCCCCGAGTCTCATACTATAGCATTAGTCAAGGTGGTTAGGACGCAGCTTTGAGAACGGAATCCATGGCATCATGGAGAGAATCAAACTGCT
>NZ_JBIMLI010000032.1:38933-41372 GCF_051859755.1 Limnospira sp. | reverse complement strand
TGGTTGTGTGAACAAGATGGTACAAAAATCGTGGTTCTCAAGCAAGACGGTTTATCCCCAGAGCGAGAATTGGTTGAGGACATCCTTGCCATTGTTCACATCTTCAGTTGCCGACTTGACGGACTCAGAAAGTATAAATCTGCAATCAAAAAAGATCCGGATTTATCCCAGTCCTGAACTGGCAAAAACTTGGAAAAAATGGCTGGATGCTTGTCGTTATTGTTTTAACCAAGCCATCGCTATGCAGCGTCAATTAACAACTCGGATTGGTAAGCTGAAATTGCGAAATCTGGTAATGCAATCAGATTTACCTCAATGGGTGAAAGAAACGCCTTGCCAGATCAGGCAGGTAAAACACCCGTAAATTCTCCACTTAGCGCCAGACTATGGTGCGGATCATATATAAAATTGACCAAGTAGCATACTCAGATAGACCTTGCAAACCCTTAACTTCCCCGAAGCAAATCATACCCTGGTCAAGTCTTTAAGCCACCATAGTGACCAGGAACTCCTGACCCTTTTTCAAAATCATTCAGATCGGGGTCGATACTTTGTCGTGGTTTTCTGTCGCTATGCCCTAATTGTCTATACTCTGATTGGTCACTCTGTCAAATCACCAGTTCAGGCTGAGTATTTATTTGCTTTGACCTGGCGACACATTTTCTATGAAATGCGGGGTCTTAACCTCCGTAATGAAAAAACTGCCGACTCCGAAACAACCCTACAAAACTGGATTATTAACGTTAGTGCTATCTGTATTAACCGCGCTGAACTTCCCCCAGTTGAGTCTATTCATTACTCACTCAAAGATCAGCCACCCCCCCTGTGGTGTTATGTCGGTCAGGCTTTAGATCAAATTGAACCCTTGTTACGGTTAATCATCCTGATGGCCCAGACATTTCACTGGAGTGAAACTCGCATCGCCGCCTACTTACAAGCTGAAGGAGAATCTATTTCTCCCAGTGAGGTGCGGATGTTGTTAGAACGAGGGTATAAAATTTTAGAAACTACTATTCCTGAAGATATTCGCGCTATTTATCTCGGTCAAACTATCACACAATCAACCGATTAAGGTGTTTACATTATGGCGATCGCATTGCGGTAGATGGCTAACCCTAGAGGGAATTTGACAATCATTCTCACAGTTCAACAGACACTTGGCCGCGGTCTGTCCCCTTTTCTCCTTTAGTTGAGAAATACTGTCCCCTGTTCATTAATACTCAGAGACCGAGTATCTAGGTTGATATTACCAGTTGCTTCAAACCGGATTTCTAAAACACCTGGGCTAGTTACTACCGGACGCACAAACAGCAAACCCCCATCTTCCCTTTGATAGGTCAAGTTTAAAGGAACTGTCAGTCGCTCTAAGGTGCTTTCTGACTGCTGACCAACTAGCCTGGGTCTGGTTCCTCCTGATACCTGATATTCAATTACCACATTACTAGAATTGATCAGCTTCAGGGTAACTCTGCCATTAACAGGACTAATCCTAGCACTAGGTAAGGGAAATCGGGGGATAGTATCCTCTGTGGGCTGTGTTGGTTGTAATGTAGCAGCAGGAGCCGTCGGCGTAGGACCAGTGCGATCGGGTTCTGTCGGCCTTCCCGCCGGTTCTTCAATAATTACTGGTTTACCTTGCCGAGTCGGTGGCCCTCCCGCCCAGGCGATCGCGCTTGAGGTCAGCAACACAGAACCACAAACAAATCCCAGCCATTTGATCCCAGTTTTGGGTGCGTCGTTATATTCCACCATAGTATTATTTACCTGAGTTAAGCAGATTACACCAGTTTACCAGAAAATTATTGGGTCTAAAGCCTTGCCATTGGCGGGCCACATTTGGTAAAACTCCATTGGTTTCAGGTTGAACGGAATGGTAGTTTCGGTCGCGCGCTCAGGAGATAGGACTTACCAGGATGCACTAAGAACCTTTCCCGGACAGCCGCGCGTCCTAACAGCATCCGAAAACCCATCACATCCCGATTAGTTAGCGTAAGTTCGATCTGCCATTCATGTCCCCGTAGTTGAGCAGTAGTTACAATCACGATCCTTTCTTCAGAATGTCCCCCAGAATTTCGCACCTCTCGTTGATCTAAAACCTTCGCTGTCGCTGTCACAGTTTCCGTGCTATTCCGCTGCTTTGGGTGCATTTTGAACTCAACCATCCTTTCGTCTTCATCGCCGAAATGGTGAACATCAAAGGCGTGTATGGCAGAGGAACGCGCTCCTGTGTCAATTTTAGCCTTAATTGCACTTACTCCTAAATCAGGAAGAGCCAGCCACTCCCGCCAGCCAATTACATCTCGCTGTTGCTTGTTCAACAATCCTTTCCAGCCTTTTGATATCTCTGTTTTAGCTTTCTCGCAGCGATCGCTTTACTTCTATATCTCCTCAAGCCCGATTTGGCACAAGCTGCCCCTACCCTCCTGACCCGGAAGGCCA
>NZ_JBIMLI010000032.1:0-38836 GCF_051859755.1 Limnospira sp. | reverse complement strand
TGACAGCCTAATCTACAACCGTCTAATATAATTCTACCACAGCTTCAGCGATCGCTTTACTTCTATATCTCCTCAAGCCCGATTTGGCACAAGCTGCCCCTACCCTCCTGACCCGGAAGGCCAAGGGCAAGCTCCGTTTTTCTGTTACTGACAGCCTAATCTACAACCGTCTAATATAATTCTACCACAGCTTCAGCGATCGCTTTACTTCTATATCTCCTCAAGCCTGATTTGGCACAAGCTGCCCCTACCCTCCTGACCCGGAAGGCCAAGGGCAAGCTCCGTTTTTCTGTTACTGACAGCCTAATCTACAACCGTCTAATATAATTCTACCACAGCTTCAGCGATCGCTTTACTTCCATTTTTATCTAAAGTTTCCGATAAGCGAGGGGGGTTCAGGGGTTCGCGTAGAAATTCCCAATTTCCCGTCAAAAACTCCGCAGCCGTCAGAATTTGGTGGAAACCATAATTTTCTAACCCCTCAATTAATATCGGAGACTCAGCAAAACCAGACCGCACCAAAGACACTAGGGGAATATCCAACCGCAATGCTTCCGAAAATGTACTATAGCCTGGTTTAGAAATAACTCGCCCACACAAAGGCATCAAATCTACCGGACGCAGGCGGGAATATTCCGCTAATGAAGGGCTAGATTTCACCATATCTCTAGGCTTAATTAAATTATCCATATCCGGGGAATTACTATCAAAAGTAATGAACTGATAATCAGGAAACAGCCCTAAATTATTATAGGGAATTGCGTCTAGTCCTAAGCCTCCAAAAGTCAGCATAATAGTTTTTTCTACAGGGGATTTAATCTGAAAGTCTGACCTAATTTTGGATAAATTATAGCGAGGATCACCACCAGTTAAACCCATATCTTCAATGACAGGAAATGCCGTCATCTGCTCATGAAGAGGCAGCCTAAATAAGCGATCGCATTGCCCAAAACACTCCCCAATCCAATCCGCTATTTCCTGGAATTGCTCCCCCCAATCACGATAAATAAAATCCCACCCAAAATTACTCATCATCCAACCAGGAACCCCAGCCGACCGAGCTATAGGCGCAGCCAAAGGTGGAATATCCGACAGCACTAAATTAATCCGATTTTGACGAATAAAATCAACTTCTCTGGCTACAATAGACCTCTGCCGCTGCTTAATATCCTCTAACTGGGAACGAGTCGCCAATTTATCCATAGTGATACTATCCGACTGAACTACCCCCACATCAAAAGCCCGCGATCGCACCACAAAATCACCCGAAATATAAGACTCCAATAACCAGCGGGGAGCCTGAGTTACTAAGAATAATAAAACATCAGGACAAAATTTCTGGATTTGAGCAGCTACAGAAGCAGCACGAACAGCATGACCAAATCCGTGATTAGTAATCGCAATATAAATAGCTGGCCTGGTCATAGTCGAAATTAACTCACTCAAACTTTGGTAACATATTTTACCCTAAATCCCCCCAGTGCGATCGCCTCAACATAATTCCCTCCACCAAAGAATTTAGAATTCCCAATCAATCCGGTATCAAATCGTGTCAGAATGTATTGGTTACATACAATCCATGTCTACTTTTTACTTTGATCAGTGGTGACAGTTTTCAGCGTCGGGGCGATCGCATTTAGTCAGGCTAGGGCTTCAATTAAAACCCTAGTTTTTGAACGACCCACTATGACTGTCTCTACCCCCCTACGGGATAATCAAGGTGAAACCCCATAGGTGTTCTCGCCGCTCACCTTAGCCTAGAGCAGATGGATCTCCGATTATCTTCGATTCTACTGGGCTAGGAGAACAAGGGGAAACCTATTTGATCAATAACTTGCGCGTATTTGTATCTGGGGAAGAGTTTGGCCGACAAGACCTTCCTAGAGGGGGTCACAGCGAAGGCATTGATCGCGGGTTGCAACGGGAAAATGGGCGCGGCAGTTATTTAAACTATGCTGGCGTTCCTGTACTTGGTGTGTTTCGCTGCTTAGAACACCAAGAACTTGTCCTATTAGTGGAAATGCCACGGTCGGAAGCCCTAGATCCCGCTCGTCAGTTGGCTTGGACTACTTTGGGGGTCGGTTTAACTTTTACCGGCTTACTCACTGTCGGCGTTTATCTATTGGCGAGCCAAATTTCTCGCCCTATATTGGCGATCGCTACTGTTGCTACCAAAGTCGCAGACGGCGACCTCACCCCTGTGGCTCCCGTAATGACCGATGATCAGGTGGGAACCCTAGCTATGGCTTTTAATCCCATGACTGGACAACTGCGACGACTCTATGCCGGTCTACAGGAAAAAGTTACCCTACTTCAACAGACTGAAGTTGAATTGAATCAGAGTCTTGAACAGTTACAGATCGAAAAACAAGCCGTTGAATATCACCAAGCCCAAATTAGTATTGCTAATCAGGAAATTACCTTACTTAACGATCGCCTCAAAAATGAAAATATAGATTTGGCTCAGGAGTTAAAGGTTAGTAATAAACTTCTGCGTCAGTTTCTCGAAGCTATGCCTTTGGCCGTTGTCGTTGTCGATCATCTTGGGCAACTTTACTATACTAACCAGGCCGCCCACATCCTCTTTTGACCAGGGACAGTCCTAGATGATTTCACTAATCAAAATTCTGTCATTTATCCTAGTTATATTGCCGGAACTGACCAACTATATCCCGATGATAATTTACCCCTAGAGCGAGCTTGGCGAGGGGAAAGTGTCGTAGTTGATGATATTGAAGTGCATCAACCTGATCGGATCATCCCTGTGGAAGCTAGGGCTAGACCTATTCATGATGCCCACGGAAATATTACCTTTGCGATCACTACTTTTCAAGATATCAATGAACGCCAAAAAGCTGAAGCATAACGACAAAGTTTTATCGAAGAAATGTTGATAGTTAACTGTGATTTATAACTAGCCCTTAATGAACAAGAAGAACTCACCGATGCCGCTGGCAGGTTTGTTCCTAATCAGTTTTTATCCTGCCTCGGTTATGAAAGTATTGTCGAAGTTAAATCAGGAGATGCCGTCGAAAAACAAATGTCCATTTTGTTTTCAGATATTCGCCAGTTTACCAATCTTTCTGAAAAGATGAGCTTGGCTGATAATTTTAAGTTTATTAATGCCTATTTATGCCGCATGGAACCCGCCATTATTGAAAATTGCGGATTTATAGATAAATATATTGGAGATGCAATCATGGCATGGTTTGGCCGCAGTGCTGATGATGCTGTCCAGGCGGGAATCGCTATGCTCAAATTATTAAGCCTCTATTATTCTACCCGCCAACGACCAGGAAGACCACCTCTGAAAATTGGCATTGGTATTAATACTGGAACTATGATGTTAGGTATTGTTGGAGGTAAAGATAAAATTGATACCACTGTCATTAGTGATGCCGTTAATCTCGCCGCTCGCTTGGAAGAGTTAACTCCCAAATATGCCGTGCCACTTTTGATTAGCCAACACACATTCCTGTCTCTTGAAAATCCTAATAGTTACGCTTTTAGAATTATTGATAAAGTCGCCGTCAAGGGGAAATCTGAAATGGTCTCTGTCTGGGAAATATTTGATGCTGACCCCCCAGAAAGTCGCGACGCTAAGTTGAAAACTAAAACTCAGTTTGAGTCAGCATTAACCCTCTATTATCTACATCAATATAAGCAAGCTGCTCAATTGTTGCAGATCTGTTTAGCTGAAAATCCTGGTGATGCTGTGGCTCAAATTTACTGGAAACGGGTTGTTGATCAGATGTGATCCTAGATTTACCCCTCCCACCCCTCGCTCACTATCCAACTCTAGGCAAATTATCAAAAATATGGTATCCTTAACTTGAAATCCATTAATAACAACATCCTATGCTCTGACCCCTAAGAAATGTCTCTCAATTTTTGGGAAACTTTATCCCTGGAAATTACCTCAACTATTTAAAGTCAAGCGGTACACCTACCAAAAGTTATTAAACCTTGAGTTATTCAACATAACATGAAACGAATTTTTGGAGAATTTTTGGAAGCACCAAGTACCAGCAATGAGTTTTTGGTGATTGGGTTGTCCCCCACTTCCGTTGAAACAAAGGTGGATAAATTATGGTCTATCTGACAACTTTATGGCTGATTATGTCACTACATTTTTTCCAAACATGGAACCAGATCAAGACTCAGTTAGTCGCCAAATGAAAGTCAAAATTGCTGTCAATTTCGTGGCTCATGATTTATGGAAAAATGCTATTAAATTTAGCGATAAATCATCAACATATCAGATTAAATAAAATACAGCTATTTTGGCAGCACGATCATCTCTCATTTTTGGTGGCTAATAGTATCCAGAAAGACGCGGTTAGTTCTTTTCAAGACTACATTGAAGAGTTGCTGATTTCTGAACCTCAATAGATGTATATTCATCAGGTAGAAAAAAATGTAGAAAATGATACCGAATCCGGCTGAGGATATTTAACAATGGTTAATGACTATATGGCTAAACTAGGCTGGAAGTTTGAAACCCTAGAACCAGATCCCTCCCAGACTATTGTTACTACAATGGTTCAACTCACCATATAATCACCATCTCAAGTTGTTAAATATCATTTGTTAAAAACTTGAATACAGGAATTAAACATGGTAATTCAATCATATCAAACTCAAGATTATATATAGCATTGGTTACGATAGCCAAATCTCTACTATTGCCCGGAAAGGGTCTCTCAGACTCAATGGCATAAAAGAGTCGAATGCAGTGGTTAAATTACTTAATGATGTATTAGATATCGAACCTTCCCCAATTACCCTCAACCTTAGAGAGTTGCAATTTCTCAACAGTTCGGGAATTAATATGCTGTCTAAATTTGTGATTAAAGTGAGGCAGAAAAAAAATATGAACTTGGTGTTGTTAGCTTCTAGTAAAATACCTTGGCTAGGAACATCCCTCAAAAATTTGCAGCGATTAATGCCTAGCCTAGAATGGGAAATTGATGCCTAAATTTAACTAAATGCTATGATTTAACTCAACAATCATATATCCCTCACCGCCTAAAACTGGGTTAAATATCACTGAAAAACTTGTTCATCTCCCAGACCTATACTCAGTTAAATTATCCCAGTTACTCCAGAGCTTTATCTAGGTATTATTATCTAGGTATTCAATGATTGATGAACTGCTAGGTAGTCCCCAGCCAGCAATATAGATCATCAAAATTTGTCGAAAATTGACGACAGCTATCCGACTGCATTTATTTAATTTTAACCCTAGTATTTGTGCCTAATTAGAATTAATTTAGGGGGTCCGTATGGGGATGCCATCAGAATCTAATAGTGAGAGTGATTTGGTTTTACAAAATCATAAATTGCCGGAGGAAATTGAGAGACTGAAACCAGAAAAAATAGACCTGGAAATTTTACTAGAAACCACGATGCTTCATGCTGATTTGGTGGAACAGGAATTGTATCATTCTCATCATCAACTTCAGGAGGAAATCAACCAGCATCAAGTGACTGAGCAGCAATTGAGAACTTCTGAAAAAAAGCTACAATCTTTATTAGAAAGGTTATCTCAAACTAATACTGACCTAGAAATTATGTTATAGACAACCACGGCTCATGGTGATTTGATTTAAAAATTTTCCCATGACTTGAGTATTCGTGACTCTTTGACCGGATTATTTAATCGTCGCTATATGGAACAGTCCCTAGTCCGACATTTAGAACGCCCTAAAGAACAGCAAGAACCCCTAAGTCTTATTATAGGCGATATTGATTATTTTAAAGGATTTAACGATCGCTGGGGACATCAAGCTGGAGATGTCGTCCTGAAAGCCGTCAGCCGATTTTTAACAAAATCATACTCGCCTATCGGATACTACTTGTAGATATGGGGGAGAGGAGTTTCTCATTATTTTACCCTCCACCACTATTGAGGAGGCTCATAAAATTGCTGAATTTCTTAGGAAAGGTATCAAAAATCTATACCATCAATATTCCTATATTTTTATGCGGGGACTCACTATGTCTATGGGGATAGCAGGTTGTCCCATACACGCTGATTGTCAGTCTAGTTTAATTACAGCGGCAGATATGGCATTATACTATTCTAAAACCAACGGACGCGATCGCGTCACCATGGCCTCTTCAAATTTATGCCAAAGTCTCAAAAATGACCATCATTCATAACTTAATTTACAATTGACTGCGGGTATGTCGTGCTTTTTGTAACAGTTCTTGAGCCTCAGCATTAACAGTAGTTCCAGGTCGCACTAACTCTAATGTATAAATAACCTCGGATATCTTATTGTTTAAAGATGCAAAACTGGGATTAGAAGAAGCAGTCAACTGTCGCCATTCAACAATTAATTGTCTGGCTCTATCCATGGCGGCTACAGAATCTCTTTCATCCTGTAATCTTTGTTCAATTTGCCGACGATTTGACCGATATTGAGCTAGTTTTGTTTGAGCTTCTAAATAACTAGGATTGTCTTGATTAATCTGTTGTAAGCGTTTAATCGCCTCATCCCAATGCTCGATTACCTGCTGCCAATGTAATTGACTATGGGGTGGATTTTGAGCTTCATTAGCAGCCTTACTAGCAAAAATTTGCGCCGCCTCAATTAAAGTATTACCCTGTAAACGACCAGCGACAAACCCCACCTGCTGCTGAAAATCCCGTTCCGCAGTGGTTAACTGCTGTCGTGCATTCTTTCCAGACAAGGTGGCTTGGGGGATTGGTCGGAGTTGATCAATAGCCTGTTGCCAAACTATAATGGCTGTCTCTTTATCCGCCGCCGACTGTGCTTGATTATACTGTGCTGTAGCTACCTGTAAAGCCTGTTGAGCTTCCTGTAAGGCTTGATAAGCATTCTGTTCCTGGAAAATCTGCGCTTCCATGCGACCCACCAGTTTCCGGGCATTTTGATACTCATCAAAAGTAAAGCGCCAGGTGCAACCCAACAAATTGCAATAAGCCTTTGGGTAATATCCTAAAAACCATACAGGTAACTTATCCAAGTGATGTTGAGCCTGTAGGGCTTTCTCGCTTCCTAGTTCAAAGTCTGTGATGGCTGTGGCTCGATTCACCAATTGATCAGCCTGTTCTACTAAAGCGATCGCCTGTCGGTAGTTATAATCCATGCTAATATAACTGGGAAGCAACAGCAAGGGCGCAGTTCTAGCCACAGGTTGGCGGATCATTGGTAGTGGTAAATTAACTAACCAAACGACCCCGCCTAGTCCCCCTAGGACTGCTCCTCCCCAAAATATCTTTTTCAGCGCACCAGGCGGACGGTTAGCCCGGGCGGCTTGATCAATTACTTTGGGGTTAAAATCAGGAAACTGATCTGTAAGTAATTCCTCAATTTCCGATCGCGTCAGGAAATCTCCCGATGGCGATCGCCTTTTGTTCAACCGGGATACTACAAGATCAGCCCCAATTCTGTCAATGGGATTTTCTTTAACCCGCCGATTGATCTCGGTCAGCAGAATATCAAAGGATTTTGGCGAAAGTCGTGCCATAAGTACACCTTCCTACCCCAATGATTCAAGTTTATATTTTCTATAGGATAGCTCCTGTGCATCTACAAGCAATAGCTATATAATTCCTGAAATCGACTGACGATTTTAGGGATTATTAAGGTATCCCTACAGGTAGATGTGTCAATAGTAACAATAATTCATCCTTGAGATAGAGGCAATTTTTCTGTCAGCTTAGTCTTATACAAATTTCAGTATTAATGGTTTTAACAGTAATGGCAATGGTCAGTCAACTATCAGCCCCAGATCTAGCTTTAATCGCCCACCTAGGATTTATAGAGCCAATGGTGTTACCACAGAGGGTATCTTTTCTATTGGCGATCGCTGACTACATTCTCGCCCTGCTGTTATTCTACATCATCTGGAGCTGGCGGGATCTTCCCCTGCGCCGATTAATCTTTCTATGTGCGTTGTTTGTCCTCTGTACTGGTAGCTTTATTCTGTTACAGGGAGAGACTTGGTTAAATCCTACACCTAACCTGATTTTAACAGTAGGGGCGATCGCTTTCATTATTTCCCTATCAATTATCCAGGGACTACTTAAATTAATCCCCGGTCTGGGGCTGGGTGAGTCAACCCCCCAACTCCAAAACTCAAATGGTCTACTCCTCAACCCTAATTCTTGGCCAGAAACCACCCGCTACCCACGGCAACACACACAAGCACCTGTCAAAAATAGCCAATCAGATCTTCTGTTGACCATTCAAGATCAGACCGCTGAACTTCAGGAAACCATTAAACAATTAAAACTACAAATTCAACAGCAGCAAGTGATAGCCACGAATGCTACACAAGAGAAACATTTGCTGCAAGCTATTCTTGATAACTGTCCGGCGCTGATCTGTGCCAAAGATAGTCAAAACCGTTATATTATGGTTAATCGTCAGTGCGAAATTTTCTTAAATCGACCAGCCCAGGAGATTCTTGGTAAAACCAACTATGATTTATTGCCAACAACTATCGCCCAAAAACTACAAGAATCGGATCAAAAAGTTTTCGACAGTGGTAGAGTGCAGCAAACTCACCAAAATATAGTCAATTATCATGGTAAAATTCGCCAATTTATATCCGTAAATTTTCCGATTTTTAATCAAAATAGACATATTTTAGCCGTGTGTAATATTGGTAGTGATATCACGGAAGGCAAACACCAAGAACAGAGGCTTAGGTTACTAGAATCAGCCGTCAGCCACACCACTGATGCGATCGCGATCGCTCAATCTAACCCCGAAAACACGACGGATTCCCAGATAGTTTATATTAATAAAGCCTTTACTAATCTGACCGGATATCAGCCCGAAGGTATCATTGGTAAAAATCCCAATATTCTGCAAGGAATAGACACAGACGAGCAACAATTAAAGCGAGTTGAAGTCGCCCTCAGCCAGAGTGAGTCGATACAAGTGGAATTGATTAACTACCGTCAGAATGGCTCGAAATATTGGGCGGATCTTAGTATTTCTCCGGTCACTGATGACACGGGAAAAGTCAGCCATTTTGTCTTTGTACAACGTGATATAACATCCCGAAAACTGAAAACTAGCACCCTCCAAAAAGAGCGAGAACAACTCCAGCAAATTATTACTAATGCTCCCGTGGCTGTAGCCATTTTAGATTGTTCTATGCGCTATATAGCTTATAGCGATCGCTGGCTACAAGAGTATCATCTTCCCCAAGAATCCTTAGTTGGTCGTAGCCACTATGAAATTTTCCCCCATATCTCAGAAACCTGTCGAGAACTGTACCGTAAAGCTATTGCTGGCGAGGTTATTTCCTGCTCGGAAGATGTGATGACTTATCCCGATGGTTCCCAGGGATATTTTCGCTGGGCGATTCATCCTTGGTATACCTTAAATCAGGAAATAGGCGGGGTGGTTATTGCCACTTATCCCATTGATGAATTGGTGAAAGCACGAGAAGCAGCCTTGGAAAACTCTCGGCTAAAATCCCAATTTCTCGCTAATATGAGCCATGAAATTAGAACCCCTATGAATGGGGTTTTGGGGATGACTGGATTATTGCTGAAAACTGAACTAGATACTAAACAAAAAGATTTTGTCCAGGCGATTCGCACCAGTGCCGATCATCTCTTGTCTATCATTAATGATATTCTCGATTTCTCCAAATTAGAAGCCCAAGAGATTGAACTAGAAGAACTAGATTTTGACCTGGAAGAATGCCTAGAAAATATCATTGATTTATTGGCAGCCCAAGCTGAAAATAAGGGCATTGAATTAGCCGCTATTGTCGATCGCAATGTTCCCCGTTATCTGCGCGGCGACCCCGGTAGACTGCGACAGGTACTTTTAAATTTGATGAGTAATGGCATTAAATTTACCCCCGCTGGAGAAGTAACCCTGCGAGTTAGCCGCCCTCCTAACTATGATATTAATGCTCCTTTGACATTACGTTATGAAGTGCAAGATACTGGCATTGGTATTCCGGCTGAGGCTCAAGAACGGGTATTTGAGGCTTTTTCTCAGGTAGATGCTTCCACCACCCGTAAATTTGGAGGAACCGGGTTAGGCTTAGTAATTTGTAAGCAACTTTTAGAGGTTATGGGGGGAGAAATTGGCTTGGAAAGTGTGGTTGATCAAGGTAGCACTTTTTGGTTTACTCTGCCTTTTTCTATATCCAAAACTGCATCATTTCCCAATTTACCAGATACCTTAACTAAGTTAAAAATTTTGGTGGTCGATGCTAATGCGAGTGTGCGCCAGTCTGTCCGCTATCTGATTCAATCTTGGGGGATGGAACTTCAGGAAGCCTCCGACCCAGAAATGGCTTTGTCAAAGTTGCGTGATGCCGCCCATAATAACCAACCCTTTAATTTGGCAATTTTTGACCAAAATCTGTTAATTTATGGAAAGCAAAATTTAGCGGCAGTTATCCAAAATGAACCCCTCATGAGTGCGACTAAGTTAGTGCTAATGACTTCTATGCGCCGCCTAAGTTCGGTGGAAGATTTATTAGATGATGGCTTGGCTAAAAGTTATTTAATTAAACCTGTGCGCGCTTCTCGATTATTTGATGCTTTACTCACAGCTATGGCTAATGAAATTACGGTGAATTTAGCCGAGTTTCATTCGGGTCGTGATAGCTTGGGGGATAATTCTAGCACCCTCTCCCCTGCGGGTTTGGATTTAAAAGTTTTACTGGCTGAGGATCATCCTATTAATCAACAGGTATTGTTAAATCAGTTGAGTTTATTAGGTATTGAAGCTGATTTGGCGGAAAATGGAGAACAGGTGCTGGAATTATTAAACGATCGCCATTATGACCTAGTGTTTATGGATTGTCAGATGCCTAAATTAGATGGTTATGCCACAACTGAGGAACTACGGAAACGGGAAGGAAACGATCGCCATACCACTGTCATCGCCCTCACCGCCCACGCCATGCCTAGCGATCGCCAAAAATGCCTATCAGCAGGTATGGATGATTATATCAGCAAACCCATAACCCAGGAGGAGTTAGCATTTAAACTGCAAACTTGGGCCGCCCGTCGGCAACAAATACCCGGCACAAATGCCCCTACAACCAGCCAGACCCCCAAAACCATACAAAATAACCAAAACCAGGATAAACCCAGCCGGCTGGTCGATTTAGACCGCCTCCAGACAATTTCTAGGGGTAAGGTTGAATTTCAGAAAAAGCTATTGGCTGTATTTATGGAAAATGCTCACCAAGATCTAGCGAAACTGCGCCAAGCTACCAGCGCATCAGACTTTCAAGTTATGGCTATGGTAGCTCACCGCATCAAAGGTTCTAGTGGTAATGTGGGAGTAGCGATTTTAACTGCGATCGCCGCCGATATCGAACAAAAAGCCCGCCACCAAACTATCGAGGGATGTATGAGTCTAATTGACTCCCTCGCGGAAAATCTTAGCCGGGTGGATAGTTTTATTGAACAAAAATTTTTAAGTTGATCACAAAAATCGGGCAAAATAGACTAACTAACATCACTGTAACTATTAATCAATATAAACCCATGGCAAACATTCTGATTGTTGATGACGACATCGCCACCCAACTGATTCTACAGAATACCCTAGAAGAACAAGGGTATCAAGTGGCGATCGCAGAAGATGGTAAAACCGCCCTAGAGTTAGCCGAAAGTCTGTCCCCAGAGTTAATTATTTGTGATTGGATGTTACCGGAGTTAAATGGCTTAGAAGTATGTCAGAAACTGCGTTCCCATCCCACATTAGCCCCTACCTTTTTCATCATCTTGACCGCCCAGGAACAACTAGAGGATTCTAGTTCAATGGCGGACTTAACTGCTCAATACCGAGTGGATGAATGGATGAGCAAACCCATTGAAATTGATGGACTTTTAGCGCGGGTGCGATGTGGTTTAAAAATTTCTGCCCAAAATAAACATTTAAAACAGGCTTATCAACAACTCTTATACAGCGAAAAGATGCTGAATTTGGGGCAAATGGTGTCCGGTATTGCCCACGAAATTAATAACCCGGTTTCCTTTGTGACTGGTAATATTAACCATGCGACTGGTTACGCTCAAGATTTAATGGAATTGGTAGAGTTGTATGGTGAAACTTATCCCGAACCTGCGGCAGACATTGAGGAAAGAATCGAGGATATTGATTTAGAATTTCTGCTAGAAGATTTTCCGAAACTGCTAGAATCAATCAAACTGGGAACCGACAGAATCCGCCATTTGGTGGAGTCTCTGCGTAATTTTTATAAGCAGGATGATGGGGAATTAAAAACCGTTGACATTCATCAAGGTCTGGCAGATATTCTCCTGATTTTACAAGGACGTATTAAAGGTAAAAAAGGTCGCGGGATTCAGATGGTTCAAAACTACGGGAAATTGCCCCAGGTGCAATGCTACCCAGGGCAACTTAATCAGGTGTTTATGAACTTGTTAAATAATGCGATCGACAGTTTGGATACTAACCGAGAAGAAGATAATGAGTTTCAGCCCCAAATTCAGATTACGACGGAGGCGGAAACTTCGGATAAATCAGGGGAGGGTTGGGTAACAATCAGGATTTATGATAATGGTGACGGCATTCCCGAATCAGTATGCGATCGCATTTTTGAACCCCTATTCACCACCAAACCCCCCCAAATAGGTACAGGTATGGGATTAAGTCTCAGCCATAAAATTATCACCGAAAGCCATAGGGGAACCATCGAAGTTAAATCCGACCCCGAAACCGGAACCGAATTCATCATCAAAATTCCCCAACAGCAAACCCCAACCAGTGATTAAACACAATTAAAACTCTTGTTCGTGAAACTCCGGTTTTAAATCCCTTTCCATCAAGGCTTCAACCGCTTCTTGGGGGTTGATTTCATTGTTCAATAAGCGATAGACCTCTTCAGAAATGGGAACCGGAATTTTTTCGCGGTTAGCAATAGCAATCAGTACATTAGTGGTATTTACCCCTTCGGCGGTACTACCCAACTCCTGTAAAATCACCTCCAAGGTTTTACCCTTAGCCAAACCATAACCCACCCGATAATTACGACTTAAAGCACTATTACAGGTGGCTAACATATCCCCCAAACCGGACAGACCAAAAAACGTCTCTGTCTGTCCCCCCAAATGGGTCCCAATGCGGATCATTTCCGTTAGCGCCCGGGTCAGGAGGGCAGATTTGGCATTAATGCCCAATTCTAAACCATCACAAACCCCAGAGGCGATCGCAATTACATTTTTCAAAGTCCCCCCCAACTCCGTCCCCATGGGGTCATTACTGGTATAAACCCGCAGCAAACTGGAAGCAAATAGCTTTTGGGCGAACTCCGCCGCCGCCATATCAGCACTTGCTACCACCGTCGCAGCCGGAAGATGTCGTTCAATTTCCGCCGACAGATTAGGTCCAGATAGTACCACAATGGGATGATCTGGGAAATCCTCGTGCCAAATTTGAGAAGGAGTCCGGGTACTTTCCGCGTCCAAGCCTTTAGTCGCAGTGACAATAGGAACATGATCGGGGATACCAATTTCCTGGAGTTTTCCCGCCGTCGCCGCCACCCCTTTCATAGAAATAGCAGAAACGATTAAATCAGCGCCTTCTACCGCTTCCTCCAAAGTATTACCTAAACGGCGAGACCAGAGATTAATTTTATGGCCATTATGACCCGCCAACTCAGCCAGCGCACTACCCCAAGCCCCCGCCCCCAAAACTGTCAGGGTTGCCTGTTCCTTATCTGGAAATTCCATAAAATCTTCGTTATTCTATCTAAACAAGGGTACATTTTCACAGGGACTAGCCCTCAGCATCACCAATGGTTAAACCATTTGAGGTGATACAGCCTTTTCCCCAGCCTCCAATTCATAATCGGGAATGCAGTTTAACCGCATATAGTCATGGTAGGCTACCAGTTCGCGATCGCATTTTTCTTGAGTCCAGCCCGCATATTTTTGCAGAGTCTCAGTGATAGTCGGTAATAAATCTAACCCATAGCGCGCGTGCATCGCTAGAGTAGTTCGTCGCCGGGTAATATCCACCAAAGTTTTTGCCATTTCCGATCGCACTCCGTAGACCAGTTGGGCTTTAATATCAGGTAAAGCCGGGGTAATTTTTTCCCTCAACTCTTCATGTTCATCAGTTAGCTGCAACACCTCCAGCGCCCGCGCCCCATAAATCGAAAACAGATGATGAATAGTTTTGAGAGGTAGTTGGGGGCGATAATCATAAAGGGCTTGTCCGATGCGAGTATCATTAGGGAAAATTGCCCCAGGTAGTGGCGTGTCCGTCTCACACCGTGGCGCAGGTCGCCCCATTTTCTGATAACTCGCCTCAACCAACTCTTCCGCCACCTGGCGATAGGTGGTTAGTTTTCCACCAATCAAAGATAGCAGATTTTCCACCCCATCTTTATCATGGTCATAAACAATGTGTTTCCGGGTGATAGCAGCCGTTTTTTGGCTAGGTTCCACATAGGGAAGGGGGCGGACCCCAGAATAGGTAAACTTCACGTCTTGACGCGAAAGTTCAGCGGTAGGAAGAATGCCATTAGTTTCCCGCAACAGATAATCAATTTCATCATTATCTGCCTTAATGGCTTCCAGATTCTCATTAAAATAAATATCCGTAGTGCCAATGAGATACATTCCCAACCAAGGCACAATAAAAAACGGTCGTCCGTCGGATTTTGCCTCTACATATAGGGAAGTTTCCGGCGCACCAGGGAAGGGATCTACAATAATATGGCTGCCTTTAGTGCCACCGATTTTGCGAGTTGTGCCAATGGGCGCGGCTTCGTCTTTCTGTCGCCCCAATTTACAAACGCGATCGACCCAAGGGCCAGAAGTATTGATAACTACCGCCTTCGGACTACCCTTAACCGTAAAAGTTTCCCCACTGAAAACATCCCGACAATTCAGTTTATTAATGCGTTTTCCTTCCCGGTCAAGTCCCGTCACTTCCACATAATTAAGAATGGTTGCGCCCGCTTGTTTAGCCGCGATAATATTTTCCAGACACAACCTCTCAGCATATTCTACTTGAGCATCATAATACTGAGCGCCGCCTTTCAGATTTTCCTTATCTAAGGACCGGAATAATTGCTGAAATTGGGTGTTAGGTAGCATTCTATGAGTCGGTAAACTCTTGTCATAGCTGAACACATCATAAAGCAGCATTCCCGCCCAAATTTTCCAATAAGGACGCGATCGCCCCCCATAAACTGGTACAGTTAATAACAGTGGTTTAACTAAATGGGGCGCTGTCCGCAGTAAAATTTCTCGCTCTCGCAGGGACTCACGCACTAGGGGAAACTCGAAATATTCCAGATAACGTAATCCTCCATGAACCAGCCTAGTAGACCAGCTTGAGGTCGCCCCCGCAAAATCCCCTTTTTCAATTAAAATAGTTTTTAAGCCCCTCAGCGCCGCATCACGAGCTACTCCGGCTCCATTTATACCACCGCCAATCACAATTAAATCGTAGGTTTCCGCCTGAATTTTTTGATAGTCTCCCATGATGATTAGAGTTTAGTTTTCTTGGCTACTTTAACATCAGAAATTCGGCTAATTGATGTCCTTTCCGCATGGTATCACCAATTAACCGAATGGCGAGTTTTTTAAACAGCCACCGCCTGTTTAACAGCAGCTTTTTGATGTGTCATAGACTCGAAACGTTCAAACACATGATCCGCCCAATACTTGACATCATATTTAACTACAGTTTTATGCATTTCAGCCATCCGCTGTTTTTGTTCTTGGGGGTCCATAGCCAAAGCATATTCGATCGCCTCATCCATGCGCTGAGTCGAATAGGGATTAGTCAAAACCGCCTGGGGAAGTTCCACCGCCGCCCCCACAAATTCCGACAGCACCAAGACACCGCCGCGATCTTCTCTGGCGACCACATATTCTTTAGCTACCAGGTTCAAACCATCCCGCAAGGGAGTAGTCCAGCAGACATCAGCTAATCGGTAATAGGAAAACAAATCCGACAGCGGTATAGGCTGGGTAAATAACAAAGTCGGCATCCAATCTAGGCGCGCAAATCTGCCGTTAATTTTCCCTACTAATTGCTCGATTTGATGTTGAGCCGTTTTATAAACCCGCATCCCATCAGCCGCCGATACACAAGTCATCAGAAACTGAACTTTTCCATGTAAATCTTGGCGACGTTCTAACAGTCGCTCATAGGCTTCTAACATCTGCCGATTTCCCTTGACATAATCCACCCGACCCGCAGCCAAAATCAATTTGCGATCGCCTAATTCTTTACTAATTGCCGTCAATCGTGACTGACCCTCTGGCTTCTCTAAAACCGATTCTATGAAACCCGGATTTGTACCCACCGGGAAAGCGTCAATATTCACTATTTGACCCTTATACTCAAGTTGGCTGACCATTTCTGGTTCTGCTAAAGCCGTTCCTACTTTGGTAAGATGAGGGGCTACAGGTTCCCGTTTAACCACTTTTATCTCGCACAAACTGCGGGCGACATTTACAAAATTCTCCGAGTAGCGAGGAATATGGAAACCGACTAAATCGCAGCATAAAAGACTCTCCACAATTTCCTGTCGCCAAGGTAGGATATTAAACACATCCACCGACGGAAATGGCGTATGATGAAAGAACGCAATCCGTGCATCCGGTTTCATTTCCCGAATGTAGCGCGCCGCCAACCATAGGTTATAGTCATGAATCCAAATTAAGGCATCATCTGCCGCCTCTTCGCAGGCTGCTTCTGCAAATAAACGATTAATCGTGGTAAAGTTTTCCCAGTCTGCTGTTTCCGAGGTGAAATGGTAGGGGAACGAGTGTAGAACTGGCCAGAATGCCTCTTTAGAGGTGATGTGGTAAAAATGTTTAACCTGGTCCGCGTTTAAGGCTATGCGGCGCACAGTATAGTTGCCTTCATCTTCTACTTCTACTCTTTCTTGAAAGTCCGCTTTTTGCTTCGCCGTTACTTGTTTCCAAGCTACCCAAGTGCCTTTATTAACGTTAGCAAAGAAACTTTTTAGGGTCGGTACGATACCATTAGGGCTTTTTTTGGCTCGGTAGTGAATTTTTCCATTTTCGATTACCTCATCGTAGGGTTCGCGATGGTACAGAATTACCAGTGAAGATTTCATAATTTTTGTGTTTTCCGTGAAACAATTTTGAGGTTTACAGTTATGCGATCGCCTGAATTTTCAGGAGTCTCGCGCCATGTTCATTTGCGGTCAACTCCCACGCTAAAATACAGCGCGTCTGTGGGTCAATTTACGAGTTGACTTGCTTGATGAACAGGGATATATAGATTTATTCATGAAAACTATATTGACAACAACAAATTGATGGTTAAGTATGTTAGTGTTAACTTCCCATCAACGCCATACAGTAGGTAGGCTATAATTATGCGATCGCCATCAAACATCAACCACATTTGAGCGATACCGCACCTAATGGTCAATTGAGCCATTGACCTATTACACTTTAACTCTATTACTGGAGCCTAGCCTTCGCAGGTTAACAAAACTTAACCATAGTTAACATCTATCCTAGGGTTGATTCACAAATGGGGGAAGCGATCGCAAATTTAAAACTAACGCTAGAGTCGGAAACCCCTGGGTTAGACTAGAGTTAAATTGTCGAGTCAAGTAGAAAGTTAGTTTTGGTAACCACAACAGAACCCACCATCAAACTGGTAGACGAAGAAACCGAAAATCTGCTAAATTGGGCAGCGACCGTCGAGCATTCCAAAGCCTCCTATTTTGAAAAAGCGCAAATTCTCGCCCAAAAATTAGGAGCGCACTGGCTAGGAGACGGACTCACACAAATCGGATTTTGGACCCCCAAATTAACCTCCCAAGTCATGCGGAGGCTAGAGATTTTCCTAGAGGTACTCACCCCCATAGATGAAATAGACCTGCGGGCAGATCAGCAAGTAGTCCGTTTCCACCGTACCCGACTCAACCTCAAACAACAGGGAGAATATCACTGGGGGGTTGTGGCCGGAATGGAACCCGGAAGCCGAGAGCAAGTCGGATCATTCTATTGGCTGCGCTACATTGACCAAGCCGAAAAACTGCAAGCCATCCGTGACCCCCTAGCCTACTCCCTTCCCTATGGAGTATTCGGACCCGCCGAACTTTACGACATCGAAACCCTACAAGCCCAACGCGCCGACCTAGAATATTTGAGCCGTCGGGGAACCTCCCGCCACCCCACCATTGATCTACATGATGATGATCTCTCCCCCCTACCCAACCCCAGATTAATTCCCAGGGTTCGGGCTCCCAAAAACATTCTGCAACTTCATGTAGGAACCGCCACCGCTGCTGGAACCTTTGAGGGATTAACCAGCCTTTATAGTCGCATTTCCGATAAATTAGCCAAAAATATTCCTCTGACCCCCCTCGAGGAAAACTATATCGGTTATGGTGCTGTCCAACTGCTACCGACAGAACCCCCCATCGAGTTTAGGGATGAATATAGTCCCGAAAGTGAGTTTTTCGCCTTCATGTCAGAAGATGAAGACATTATCGAGATTAATCTTAGCAAACCCGATACCCAGGATTGGGGCTATGATGTGCCAATTTTAGGTTCTTCTACCACAAATCCCGCAATTCTAGGCAGTCGTCGCCCTGATGAGGTAGTGGATTTTATTGCCACATTGCATAATTTCTCTACCGGACCCATTCAGGTGATTTATGACATTGTTTATGGTCATGCTGATAACCAATCAGAATTACTCCTGAATCGTCAGTTCCTAAAAGGGCAGAATATGTATGGTCAGGATTTAAACCACCAACTGCCAACGGTGCGGGCAATTTTGCTAGAAATGCAGCGCCGTAAAATGAATACCGGAGTTGATGGGATTCGCATTGATGGCGGTCAAGATTTCCGCTTTTTTAATCCCTTAACTGGCTTCGTGGAACAGGATGATGCTTATTTGTTAGCCATGAGTGATGTCGTCCAAGATATTGGCGGCTATCAACGGTTACTGTTTACTATTTTTGAAGATGGCAGACCCTGGCCAGAGGAAGGATGGGAGGAAATTTCTACCTATCGAGATCTGATTGAACTGCGCCCAGACTCCTTCCAATGGGGGCCGTTGATTTTTGCTCATAATACGCCCACCTTAAAGGGTTTTTGGGATAGAAAATGGAAACGAGTTTGTGAGGTGATTTATCAGGGAGAAAATTGGATTACGGGTTGCGCTAATCATGATACCGTCCGACGGGGTAATCAGGTTGAGTTAGACCAAGAAATTAATTGGAATTTGGGTAAAACTTGGTCGGAGGTTTTGCATAATGGTTATGATAATCCGGCGGTGACATTGTGGGTATATGGCTTTAGTCCGGGTTTACCCATGGATTTTATTAATGCTACCACCAGAGCCCCCTGGATGTTTTTCCGCAATACTGATGAACGCTATGGCGTGAAAGTTGTTGCCGAAGAAATGGGCTTTTTGGATTGGCAAATCACCCCGGAATTGTATCAGCAAGATTTTGTGTTTTCTCGTTTAAAAAGTTTGGGATTTGAGGACTTAGAAGAACTCAAGCAGTTTGGGAAGGCTTTACAACAGGCGATGATTGATGCTGATTATAGTCTACCCGCTGTGGTAGAGGCTTGTCAGGCTTGTTTTGGCGATTCTGCACAAGAGTGTAAACTTGAATATTTGCAAAAGATTAATCACCCGGAAATGGTGGAGTTTCTCAAGGATCTCGATATTCCGAAACTCAAAGAATTTGCCCTCAAATTTATGGAGGACTGCTACGAAATCTGTAATGTCTCTCACTATGGTGAGGATCTAAATGCTGTGCAAACTAATTTTAATTTGCAGTTGCGTCGCTTCCGACACGATCGCATTTGGTTGCGTCAGAATTTGATGGGAACAGATCAGTTTCACAAAATCGGTGATCAGACTCAGACCGTGTTTTATGGAGTCCGAGGAAACCCTTACCGGGAAGAAGACCAAGTGGTGATGGTGGCCAATATGGGAGGGGAACCAATGACGGTAACCGTGGGAGATTGGCTAGAATTAGACTTATCCGAGTGGAAAGTGGCGATCGCCTCTCCCGGAGTCCAATTAGATGATAACCTAGCTTCCTTGAAGAAATTTGAACTCAAAGATAGTCAAGGTGTCCTGTTAGTACCCCAACAGCCCCAGAAATAACCTGTAGATCATAGCTGAATTGCTACCCATGCTACAGGCATTCCCAGAAATTAATGTTAGGTTGGAGTAGGGACGGTAAACAACAGGGTTGATTTTGACAAGTTCATCCCTGAGAATGTATCTTCTGTTTTCAGGCTGCATATCTGTTGCCGCCCCTAACAATTTCCCAACTTGATCACACATTTTGATAGGACTGGTGGCTATCATGGAACTAAACGACTTTTTGACCCCCCGTTATCCTTATCGAGGATCAGACCAACCCGAAAATATGCTATTTAACGCCAACCTGCAAGAATTTGCTCAACAGGTTAGTTATATTGCCGCTTTGCAAACCAACGGGAAAATGTCCACATTAGAGTCTTATAAAAAAATCAAACAACAGTGGAAGAGACTCAAAAAAACCCATAAACAACTCACGTAGTAGGTCATCATCAATTGACCTACACACAGATAACCGCGATCGCCCTTTGGTAGGGGGAGAGGTGGAAACTAGGGGATATAATCTATACCTAACTAGGCAACCCCTCTCCCTCTGCTACTTACTTATGTATTTATGATTAAATGCCATTATGCCGCCAAACAATATATTTCCCTAACCAGTCTGGGTCTACTCGTCTATGGTGCGATCGCTTTACCTTCCCCCAGTTGGGCTGAAAACCCCACCAATAACCCCCCTCCTCACCTTTCGCAGCTTTCAGCGCCACCAACCCAAGAAGCCCCATATACCTTGGGTGCCGGTGATGTAATCCAAGTATTTATTTTTCCCGTCGAACAATATAGCAGTCAACAAGAAGTATTAGTTGACGGTACAGTTAACCTTCCCCAAGCTGGTAGTATTTCCGTAAGTGGCATGACCTTAGAAGAGGCGGCTAGGGCTATAGGCGATCGCTATGAAAGCGCCAGAGTATTACGAAACCCCAGAGTAACCATCAGCCTCATTACTCCCCGTCCCCTCAGAATAGGCATTTCAGGGGAAATCAACCGCCCCGGTTCCTATACCATGGCTAGGGAAGGTTCCCAATTTCCCACCATTACCCGCGCCCTACAATTAGCCGGAGGTATCACCCAAGCCGCAGACCTGCGACAGGTGCAACTACGACGACCCCAGTTGGGAACATCAGAGCAAATCATCAATCTAAATCTGATGGAACTTCTGCAAACAGGTAGTCTCAGCACCGATATCCGGCTTAGGGATGGAGATGTTATCTATATTCCCACCACCACCGAAATTGACCCAGAAATGGGGCGACAAATTGCTAGGGCTAGTTTTGCTAACAACGAAGCCAGCCTAATTGATATTGCCGTATCTGGAGAAGTGCGCCGCCCCGGTCCCTATACCATCCCCAGTCAAGGAGGACCAGGGGGAGTCGCTACCATTAGCCAAGCCATTAAGCAAGCTGGAGGAATTCGGCTAATGGCGGATATCAGTCGGGTGCAAATTCGTCGCCTCACCAACCAGGGACAAGAACAAATACTAGAAGTAAACCTAGAACCTATCCTAGACGGGGATAATCTGCAACAGGATATAGTTCTACAAAATGGTGATAGTATCTTCATCCCTGCCTTAGAAACGGCCAATCTGGAACAATTATCTAACCGCCGCGCGGCGAGTTTTGCGGCTGACCAAAGTGAACCTTTAAATATTGCTGTGATTGGGCAAGTATTTCGACCGGGGCCTTATACTGTTACTGGCACTGCTCGCACCGGAGATGCTGGAGTCCCTGGGGCGGCGGGTGGTGGTAGCATCCCCACTGTTACCCGCGCTATTCAGGTGGCGGGAGGGGTTAAACCAGAGGCTGATATTCGACAGGTGGAAATTAGGCGCTCTGATAGTCGTGGGAGTCGCCAAGTGATTACTATTAATCTTTGGGAATTACTGCAAAATGGTGATGCCACCCAGGATACAATATTACAGGAAGGGGACACGGTTTTTGTACCCACAGCTACGGAGATTAACCCCGTGGAAATGGGGGCAATTGCTAACGCTAGTTTCTCCCCAAACAATATTCGTGTTAATGTGGTGGGGGAAGTGCAAAGGTCTGGAGTTGTTCAAATTCCCCCTAATACTCCCTTAAATGAAGCTATACTGACGGCCGGGGGGTTTACCTCTCGCGCCCATCAGTCTTCGGTGGAGTTGATTCGCTTTCGCCCTGATGGTACTGTGGAACAGCGCCGCCTACCAATAGATTTTACTCAGGGAGGTAATTCCCCGAATAATCCTCCTCTCCAAAATAATGATGTGGTGATTGTGGGGCGATCGACCCTGGCGAGTATTTCGGATACAGTAGATACTATCATTACGCCGTTAAATAGAGTGCGATCGCTTTTTGTAGTTCCCAGCGCGTTTATTGATATTTTCAGGAATTACTAAGTCCGTTTTATCCCCGATAAATTTATGTTCTCCATTACTAAAAAAAGCTCCCGAAAACGCGAAATTTTGGAAATTGTTTTCAGCAACGGCTGGGACTATATGCGGGGTTTGTTAGTGGGGGATAAACCAGAAGAACCTCGGCTACCATCTCCTGATGTTTTACGGAATATTTTAATTGAATTGGGTCCGGTTTATGTCAAGTTAGGACAACTTTTATCAACTCGTCCTGATTTGCTACCGGGAAGATATGTTGATGCTTTAACCGATTTACAAGCTAATGTTCCCGCTGTGGCTTGGGGGGATATTGAAACTCAACTTAGACAACAGTTTTCTCAACCTTTAGACCAGATTTTTAGTCGTATTGAAACTGAGGCGGTGGCGGCGGCATCCATTGGACAAATCCATCGCGCTACGTTGAAAAGTGGCGAAGAAGTGGCCTTAAAAGTACAGCGTCCAGGAATTTCTATTATTGTTGAACAGGATATTGAGTTAATTAAATCTTTGGCGGATTTAGTGGCGATTACTGAGTGGGGAGAAGATTATGATATTGTGGCGATCGCTGAGGAATTTACTAGCGCTTTAAAAGCTGAATTAGACTTTACCTCAGAAGCTGAATATACAGACAAATTGCGGCAAAATCTCTCAAAAACTCGGTGGTTTGACCCCGAAAAGTTAATTATTCCCAAAGTTTACTGGGAATTTACAACTCCTAATTTACTGGTATTAGAATGGTTAGATGGTGTACCTTTATTGTTGTCAGAACCTTCTAAGAAACAGACCAATGAGGATGATCCACGCCGGGGAGAAATTACCAGTTTATTATTTCGTGCCTTTTTTCAGCAAATCTATTTAGATGGCTTTTTTCATGCGGACCCCCACCCAGGAAATCTGTTTTATCTTAATGATGGACGGGTAGCTATTTTAGATTGTGGAATGGTGGGAAGGCTAGACCCTCGGACTCAGCAAATTTTAACCGAAATGTTACTAGCAGTTGTGGATATAGATGCTAGACGTTGCGCCCAACTTACCTTAGAATTAGCAGAATCATCGGAATCGGTGCAACTGGGTCGCCTGACTAATGATTATGATAGTATGCTGAGACGATATTATAATCTGAGTCTGGCGGAAATTAATTTTAGTCAGGTATTCTATGAGATTTTGCAGATTTCTCGCAATAATAGAATTCGCCTCCCTAGTAATATGGGATTATATGCTAAAACTTTGGCGAATTTGGAGGGAGTCACCCGCAGTTTTAACCCGGAGGTTAATTTACTCAATGAGATTAAACCATTGATGACGGAGTTATTCCGCAATCAATTGTTAGGAGATAACCCCCTAGAGACTCTGTTAAGGACGGCTTTAGATCTCAAAAGTTTATCATTGCGATCGCCTAGTCAAATTGAACTGTTTTTAGACCGGGTTACTTCCGAAACTCTCAAATGGAATATTAGAATCCCAGAATTAACTAGCCTGAAAAATAGCCTAAATGATGCGGCTAACCGCCTGTCTTTTAGTATTGTACTCGGTTCGTTAATTATGGGGGCGGCGATGATTTCAACTGGGGCGCAAACTCCCCAGTTGTCTCTGATTAGTAATATCCTCTTTGCGGCGGCTTCCCTGGTGGGGTTATGGCTGCTGGTGAGTGTATTGCGATCGGGAAATTTACGGTAAATTAACCTATAATAAGCCCCGATAGCGAATAAAAATTAACACCGCCGCCCAGGACCCCAAAGCCACCTTTAAGGCAACTAAAATATTCAGTAATGGCATAATCCCACCACTGACTAAACTCCCTAATTCACCATGAGGTAATTCTATACCAAACAGAGTAATTACCGCCAATAAAATAAAGATGAGGACGGAAATTTTCTCCCAAATAGATGCCTGCCAACGCTGATAAATTCCCTGCATTAACTCCGGTGGAGAAGTGATCGCAATTAAACCGATCGCCGTCCCTCCTGCTACTCCGGCAGCAAAACCACCCCCAGGGCTAAGATGACCCCTAATGGCTAATTCAATACTCACCAAAGCCGCAATAGTCGCGCCTAGTCGCGCTAAAACAACGGAAGGCTGATCAGTAAATCGATACACTTTACTAAGGGGTTTCTCATTGGCGAGTAAAAAATTACAGCCCATAATTGAGATGGTAAAAACCACTACCTCGAAGATGGTATCATAGAGGCGATTTCTGAAAATGATGCCGGAAACCGCATTAGGTACACCACTATCTTGCACTACTACTTCCACAATGGAAGGACCCAACCATTCATCGATCGGGTTGGCAATCAGCAACATCTTGAGATAAAGTATCACACCCACAGCGACATAAACCCATTTCATTAGTGTTTCTCCCCAGATTCTGTTAAATTAAAATAGTTTAAAATGGTTCGGGATGATGTCAGTTCGGCTTGCATAATGTCATAGAGCCGTTTCAGCCTAGTAGTGGTATAATAGGGTAAAGGTTCCGGTTCTGCCGATTCTGGCGATTCTGGCGATTCTGGTTGATGAGATTTGGTCGGGTAAGGACTGGCAAATATTGAATGTAAAGGCTGGATACAAGTGGCATGAATTTCCTTGGTGACTAAGGCATGATGTAACTCTTCTAAGTCCTTATAAGGTACTAATTCAACCCGCATATAATGTTGGCGAAAAATTCCCCGTAATTCATCGACCAGTTGACCAAAAGGGCGATCGCTTTCCGGCTGTTGTAATTCCTCTTTCAGGACACCCAAACGCATAACCAAAGAAGAACGCACCGCCACCCCATACAGGGTAATTGCCAGCATCGTCCCCACTAATGCTTCAGTTAAGGCTACATCTGCAGCCCCTAAGATCGCATAAACCAAAGCAGCCACAGCACCCAATATACCACGAATTACTAAGGCATGATAGGGGTTAACTTGTAAAACTACCATGGCGGTGGCTAGAGGCATTAACGCCGTGATTAGATAGATAGTATTATCGTTCATCGTCACCTTCACTACTGGAACAGTAAGCTAATACATATCCTAAAACAGTATTCCAAATTGCCAAAGAAATAATGGCAAGAATCAGCAGGGGCCATTCGCTGGGAATTCTCAGTAATAGTCCGAAAACTATGGTCATGGAACCCAAGGTATCAGAGACTGATAAACCATGTAGTTTGAATAATACTGAGCGATCGCCGACTAGGGGAAAAGTTCCCCAAAACCAAAAGACCACCCCAACTAACATCAAAAGGTCACTGAATAAGTTAATCATGATTCACTTAGTTAATACATCACTCATGCGTCTAAGAATTTGAGCCAATAGCATTAAAGACGCATTCCCAACACTGAGAATAATTACCCCAACTACGCCAATCATCCAATCATCTCTTAAAACCGAGACAACTAGAATCATGATCGATGTTTTACTAGCAATACTAGAAAATGCTAACACCTTTTGCCAAATATTATCATCTTGGCAGGCTTCGTAAATAGGAATCATTAAAGCTACCAGCATTATCATTAAAATATTGTTCATGAATCAGGCCTCCGGCGACGTACCCAATGGACTTCATACCAGCCCTCTTGGTGATATTTTAAAACAATTGTTTTCGGGGTAAAGGTAATGATAAAGATATCTAAAAAAATTAAACCCGGTGTTCTTTGGGGTTTCACTCTTTCCATGGTGATATCTTCATAATTATGGGGTTTTAAGATAATCTCAAAAGCCTCTAGGTAGGCTTGAGGCACTGACCTAATGACTTCCCCAAAAGCCCTTAACCAGTCGTTTAAAGCCGCCTTAGAGGGGCTACGACCGGGTAATAATAAACACACACTCACCCCGATAATGATATTAGCTAAACTCAGGTCAGCAGTAATCAGAAACCAAATAGCTAATCGCAGAATTAAGTTGAGAGACAGATATTTAATCATGCTATACCCACCGCGAAAATAAACCAAAAGAGCACTGTTAACATGATGGTCATTCCACCAATAATATGTTCCAGCTTTTCCCAGGATCTGGACAGGTTCACTACTAAGTCTTTAAACAGCACAAAATAAGCCAACCATCCGACACTTATAGTTACCAGAGATTTGACAATATTATCAATGGTGTAAACTGATTGATAATAGAAAAAGTTAGCCAAAATCAGCCCCCCCAGCAGAATTACCATGGCTGGTAATAACCCCCGTTGCTTTTCTTCAGTTTCTGGGGTTGCTGGTAGTTGAGTATGGGGAATAAAGATGAATTTAGCAAAGTATATGGTTGTTCCTATGGCGGCTATATTAAGGATGATTTCTTGCCAAGACCACAGATTTTTAAAGGTGATAATCTTCGCACCAAAGCCAGACAGTAAAGGGAAACCAGAGACAGACAAACTAGCTATCAATAATGGTATCCAAACTGAGGTATTAATGGGCTGCGCCTGTAGTTGCTTAAAGCTGCGACTAGGTAAACTTCCAGCTATTAAGAATAAAGCTGATTTAACCAAGCCGTGGGTGAGGGCATAAAAACCGCCAACTACTGGGGCGGCAAGAACAAATCCTAACTGGGAAATGGTGCTAAAAGCTAGGGTTAGCTTGGTGTCTTTTTGAAAAACTGCATAAACCACACCGAAAATGGCGGTGCTGATACCAAAGATTCTTAGCACTGGGTCAATCTCTGGTACAATTAGGGCGCAACGAATTAGGGGAAAGACTCCGGCTTTGACTACGACTCCTGAGAGAAGGGCGGAAACGGGGGTTTCCGATTCGGAGTGGGTTAGCGGTAGCCATAACCCAGAGACAAACACGCCACCTTTGACTAATAGTGCCATTAAGATTAGGGCTATGGCTTCTGGAGGTGAAGTCCGTAAGCCACTAAAGGCAAAGGAATGATCGGCTTGGTAGACAAGACCGACCCCGATCAGGTAGAATAGCATGGCGGTGTTGCTCACAAATAGATAGCGTAGGGCTATCCAAATTGAGCGATCGCTACGAGGGTAGGAAATTAACAGGAAAACTGCGATTCCTAAAACCTCTAGGGCTACATACAGGCTAAGAAAATCCTGACAAACAAATGTGGCATTAACACTGCCATGTAAAATCATTGTCTGGGCATAAAAAAAAGCGACTTTCTCCCGGTTCCAACAGTAAAAAATCACTGCAGTTGTGACTAGGGCGTTGGTCACAATCAAGTAGCCACTTTGTTGATCAACTAATAGTTGAACACCGAAGTTATCTAGTAGTTTGATTGGCAAATCTGTATCATTTAACAGAACCTGCAACCCATAAGCTAGGGAACAAAGGGCTGCCAAAACAGCTAGATAGCGATCGAATTTGGGAAGTAAATAGATACTGAACCCGATAAACATTGGTAATGCTATCAATGCGATCGTAATATTGGTCATGGGGTATTGTTCTTTTCGATCTCGTCGGTTTCTAGGGTGGGGTTATCGCGGGCTAACTTCATGACACCAACCAGCATTAATGCTTGGACGGAAAAGCCAATTACGATCGCTGTCAAAATCACCGCCTGTGGCACGGGGTCGGCATAATTGCCATTATCTCTGGCATTACCGATAATCGGCGTAAAAAAGCCATCTCGGGAGGCGATAAGTACATAATAGGCGATTACCCCTGTACTCATCACATCCATGGAGATAATTTTCATCATCAGGTTCTTTTTGAGAATGATGCCGAAAAATCCGAACATCACGGAGGCGAATACTAACGACTCTAACACAATGATCTGTCAGCTAAAGGAGTTGGTTAATTATATGTAAAGCATACACTATTTCCGCAAAAAACAAAATATCTTTTTGGGAATTTTGGCAAAATTTTAGTTAGCCAAAATGCTCGGGTTTATCATGGCAAAAATTTAGGAAATTTTTAACCACACAACCAGCCAAAATATACCAGTTAAACTCAGAGTCATGACCCCAATCAGATGGTCTAATTTTTCCCAAGTTTTCGGGAGGTTAATTAGGGAGTTTTTGAAAATCATAAAATAGGCTAACCAACCCACCCCAATAGTAGCTAAAGCCTTAGTAATCTTCTCGACGGTATAGGTAGACTCGTAGTAGGGAAGATTAGCGAAAATTAAGGCAATAAACAGAATACATATAGCTGGAACTAATGACACTTTTTGAGAGTCAAATTTTGCTGATGCGGCGGATTGTTCGTGGGGAACAAATATAAATTTGGCAAAATATATGACGGTTCCCACTGAGGCAATATTGAGAGCGATATCTTCCCAAGTTGACAAGTCTTTAAAAACGAGGGCTTTTGCTGAAAAAATAGATAACAGGGGGAAACCAGATATAGATAAACTAGCCAGGAGTAGAATTAGCCAGAGGAAAGTGGTAATCGGCTGCTGGTGCAGTTGTTTAAAGTCGCGACTAGGTAGACTTCCTTCTATGAGGAATAAAGCTGATTTAACTAAGCCGTGAGTGAGAGCATAAAAACTTCCGGCGACGGGGGCGACAATCATCAAACCTAATTGGGAAATACTACTAAAAGCGAGGGTGCGTTTGGTGTCTTGTTCAAAAATGGCATAAATTGCACCTAACAAGGCGGCGGCTACCCCAAAGATGCTTAGAACTGGGCTAAATTCGGGTAGAATTAAAGCTAAACGTACTAAGGGAAAAACTCCGGCTTTGGTGACAATTCCTGAGAGAAGGGCGGAAACAGGGGTTTCTGATTCAGCATAGGTCATGGGTAGCCATAACCCTGAGACGAAGATACCACCCTTGGCTAATAAACCCATGAAGATTAGGGATATAGCCTCTGGAGAGGAACCCCGTAAGCCAGCAAAAGCAAAGGAATGATGGGCTTGGTAGACAAGGGCGACCCCTACCAGGTAGAATAGCATGGCGGTATTGCTAACAAATAGATAGCGTAAGCCTACCCAAATTGAGCGATCGCTGCGAGGATAAGCAATTAATAAAAAAACGCCTATTGCTAAGACTTCTAAAGCCACATATAGACTAATAAAGTCCTGGGACATAAAAATTGAGTTAAGGCTGCTATGAACAATTAATATCTGAGTAAAAAACAAGCCAGTAATCCGGGACTGCCAACAGTAGACAATCACTGCCATAGTGACTAAGGCATTGGTCAAGATTAAGTAGCCACTATTCTGATCAATTAATAATTGAACTCCAAAGTTATTCAATAATTGAATATTCAGGTTGGGGGGTTCTAAGATAACCCATAACCCGTAAGCAAAAGACATCAGGACAACCGCCATAGCCGAATAGCGATCGATTTTGGGGAATAGATAAATGCAAAATCCTACCAAAATTGGCAGTAATATCAAGACGATGGTGATATAGGTCATGGGCTGTTATGGTCATCCAGATAATTACTCAAATCAGGTTCTTAGTGAGAATCTAATATTCGGATTATACATGATAGACACCAAAATATTTATGGCTATGCTGGCCCCCATTTGAGCAAAAAAAAGAGGCGATCTGATCTAGTCAGAAACTCGCCTCTCAAATGGGCTTCAATTTATAGGTAACTCACAACCTATTCACCCATCATAACTGGTTCCGGGCCAAAAGTCGGAAATACAGTTTTGCCATTATTTTCGGTAGCGACGACTGGATGCCCATAATAGGCATCAATAATCAGTTGTTTGAGATCCTCAATTAAGGGATAGCGAGGATTGGCCCCTGTACACTGATCATCAAAGGCTTGATCTGCGACTTCATCAACCTTAGCCAAAAACTCGGCTTCGCTTTCTTTAACGACTTCTTTCATGGCTTTAGGAATTCCTACCTTATGCTTGAGTTCTTCAATAGCCAAAATTAGGCGATCGATTTTTTCATCATCAGTATTTCCGCCCAAATTCAAATAATCCGCGACGCGAGCATAACGCCATTTAGTGTTAGGATATTTGTATTGGGAGAAAGTGGCTTGTTTGAAGGGTGCATCAGTAGCATTGTAGCGAATTATATAGCTAATCATTAAGGCATTCGCTAAACCGTGGGGAATGTGGAATGTCCCCCCTAATTGGTGGGCAATAGAATGGCAAATACCCAAGAAACCATTAGCAAAAGCCATCCCGGCCATGGTAGAGGCATAGTGCATTTTTTCCCGCGCTTTCGGGTCATTCGCGCCATTGTTATAGGAACTAGGTAGATACTTGAAAATCAGCCGAATTGCTTCTAAAGCCATACCATTGGTGTATTCGGAAGCCAACACGGAAACAAAGGCTTCTATGGCGTGAGTTAAGGCATCAATACCCCCAAAAGCGGTTAAACTTTTTGGCATATTTAAGACCAATTCGGGGTCAACGATCGCAATATTAGGAGTCAAGGCATAATCTGCCAAAGGATACTTAATATTATTGCGGCGATCGGTAACCACAGCAAAGGGTGTCACCTCGGATCCAGTTCCCGAAGTAGTAGGAATTGCTACCATTACTGCTTTTTCTCCCAGCGGCGGCAAATCATAGACCCGTTTACGGATATCCATAAATCGCATCGCCAAACCTTCAAACTCAATATCTGGATGTTCATACATGAGCCACATAATCTTAGCAGCATCCATAGGCGACCCACCACCAATGGCAATAATGACATCCGGTTCAAAGGTATTCATGAGAGTTAAACCCCGTTGTACGGTATCCAAAGACGGGTCAGGTTCAACATCATAAAAAACGTCATATTTAACCCCGATTTCTTCGAGGACTTCCTCAAGAGATGCGGTAATTCCCAAATTAAACAAAGGCTTATCAGTGACAATAAAAGCCCGTTTTTTACCTGCCAACTCTCGCAAAGCGACGGGTAGGGAACCATACTTGAAATAGATTTTGGGAGGGACTCGGAACCACAGCATATTTTCCCGTCGTTCGGCAACGGTTTTAATATTCAACAGGTGAGTAGGTTCGACGTTTTCACTAATGGAATTACCGCCCCAAGTTCCACAACCCAGAGTTAAAGAAGGGTCAAGACGGAAGTTATACAAATCTCCGATCGCCCCTTGAGATGAAGGGGTATTAATTAACACCCGCGCCGTTTGTACCTTACCCTCAAAGGCATTAATATGATCAGTATTATTGGGGGAAGTATACAAAGCGGCGGTGTGACCACGACCTCCCAACTGTACCAAATGTTCAGCTTTCAGAACGGCATCCTCAAAATCTTTCGCCCGATACATAACCAAAACCGGCGATAGTTTTTCATGGGCGAAGGGGTCATCATCATCAATTGCCGGTCGTTCCCCGATAATCACACGGGTATCATCAGAAAGATTTAGCCCCGCCATTCCTCCCAATTTCTTAACAGTTTGACCGACAATTTCGGGGTTAAGATGACCGTCTACAAAAATCACCTTCGCCATGCGATCGGTTTCTTCTGGGGTGAGGAAATAAGCACCACGGGAGAGAAATTCCTCCCGTACCTGGTCATAAATAGAATCAACGACAATTACAGACTGTTCACTAGCACAAATCATGCCATTGTCAAAAGTTTTACTGAGGATAATCGAAGATACCGCCATTTTAATATGAGCAGAATCATCAATTAAAGCCGGAGTATTCCCCGCACCAACACCTAAAGAGGGTCGCCCGGAAGAATAAGCAGCCCGCACCATTCCCGGACCCCCTGTAGCCAGTATCAGTTTAACATCTTGATGCTGCATCAACGCCTGAGATAGGGGAACTGTCGGTTCATCAATCCAACCAATAATATCTTCGGGCGCACCGGCTTCAACGGCTGCTTCCAGAATAATACGCGCCGCCTCATTAGTACATTTTTGGGCGCGGGGGTGGGGTGAAAAAATAATCCCATTGCGAGTTTTTAAGGCAATTAAAGCCTTAAAAATAGCGGTAGAGGTGGGATTAGTAGTGGGGACAATACCTGCTAAGATGCCCACAGGTTCGGCGATTTTTTGGAATCCGAAGGATTTATCGGATTCAATAACACCACAGGTTTTGGTGTTTTTATACTTGTTATAGATGATTTCTGAGGCGAAGTGATTTTTAATCACCTTATCCTCAACTACCCCCATACCGGTTTCTTCGACGGCTATTTTAGCTAGAGGTATACGCGCAGCATTAGCGGCTAGGGCTGCTTTCTTAAAAATGTAGTCTACCTGTTCTTGAGTGAAGCCAGAGAATTTTTGCTGGGCTACTTTTACCCGCGCAATCAAGTTCTCTAATTCTTCGATATTGGTCACTCGATTAACCATGAAAATACCTCAGATAGGACTATTACCCAACTATGTACAGGGTCTTAGGCTGACCCATGCAGTACAGTAGTGGCTCAAAGATTTTGACTATCAGACAGTATAGCGCTTGTTTGTGATTTGTGTAGGTAGCATCTGCTCAAACATCAAGTTTGCTTGACTCCCCTACCGTTGATTATAGCCAAAGGGTGTATCCCATGATACATAATCAATCAATAATAATGAATTATTGAATCATTAATTATTAATTATTTAGTTGTCATAGTATGGATACCATCCCAGTCGGGGGGTGGGGGATTTTGTAAATAATTCTGGGCGCGACCGATGTGAATTTCGACAGCCCTATCATCCGATCGCATTTTTTGAGCTACTTCAAAATGCTGAATAGCCAAAGCAAAATCCCTAGCCAAATAAGCCTGTCGTCCCAGGTTATAATAGCCCAAAAACTCGACCAATTCATCATCTAAAGCCTGAGATTTTGAGGCAATCAACTCATAAATATTAACGGCATTATTTTTACCTTTCACCCGGACTTTATCCAACTCTCTCACCCAAATGCGATCGCCACACAAATGATAAGTCATCTCACTTAAAATAATATCACAGCCATACAATTTAGTCAGTTGTTCCAAGCGGGAACTCAAATTAACCCCATCGCCAATCACAGTATAATCCATCCGTTTTTGAGAGCCAATATTTCCCGATACGACTTCTCCGGAACTCATACCAATACCAATTTTAATTTGAGGTTCATTAGGTCGAGACTCATTAAAATCTTTCAACCGTTTTCGCATATCCAAAGCGGACTTAACCGCCATCCAAGCATGATTATCTCTGAGGGGAAGAGGCGCACCAAACACAGCCATAAGTGCATCCCCGATAAACTTATCCAAAGTTCCCTCATGGGAAAAAACGGCTTCGACCATAGTTTCAAAATATTGATTTAACAACGCGACGACATCAGAGGCTTCCAAATTTTCAGTTAAGGTGGTATAGCCACGAATATCAGAAAATAGAATAGTTACTTCTTTCCTTTCCCCAATCATCAAAGCATCTTCTCCCAAAGCCATAACCCGTTCAGCGACTCCGGGAGTCATATAGCGATACATGGTAGTTTTCATACGTTTTTCGCGGCTAATATCTTCCAAAACCACCAAACCACCCCGGACACCACCTTCGGGGTTAGTCAAAGGATTAACAGTCAAATTAATGCTACGTTCTAGGAGTCTAATTTCGGAAGCGATCGCCTCATTATCAGCCAAAGAATTGCCATCCAAAGGCTGATATTCTTGACCCCAAACATGATAAATATCTGGTTTTTTCTCATCAGGAACCACCAAAATGGGGATGGGTGTTGTATCTCCAAATTCCCCAACTATCATTTCGACTAATCCTACAGTTAAACTTTGTTCGGGGACAAAATGGCGGGCGGCAAATTTGAGACTATCCTCAAGACGCAATTGCAAATTTTCAATAGGAAGAACATCCCAGATATATTGTCCGCTAAGTTGATATTCCCAATATTCGCGAATTTGTCGATGGCGGGGACGGTGACGGGGACAGCCGAGCAATTCTAAAGCGGCATCATTAATGGTAACAATGCGACCTTGTAAATCGGTCGAAATAACCACATCTGAGAGACTTTGGAGAATATCTTTTTGATACTGTTTCTCCACCATGACATTTTCAAACAGTTGGGCATTTTGCAAAGCAATACCCGCCTGAGCATTAAAAGCCCGCAGAAATTCCTCATCAGAATCGGTGAAACTGCCTTTATGTTTATTAATTAACTGAGTGACACCAATCAGCTCACCTTTAGCGTTGTCAACTGGCATACAGAGAATATTACGAGTGCGATAGCCAGTTTTGCGATCGGTTGTCGGGTCAAAGCGAGGGTCTGCATAAGCATTGGTAATATTTAGCACTTGACCTGTGGAAGCCACATAACCCGCAATTCCTTTATTAGCGGGAATGCGAATTTCCATCATGGTTTTACCATCAGCCTTAGCTACTTTAGTCCAGAGTTCCTCGGTTTCTTTTTTGAGTAGGAAAATGGTACTGCGATCGGCTTGCATTAGGTCTCTCGCCTGTTCCATTACGGATAACAAAGTAGTTTCGAGATCTAAACTTTGACCGAGGGTAGTGGTAGCTTTGAGGAGGGCTGCTACACCTCGCTGGTTACGGGCGGCCACAAAAAACGATTGACAGCTTTCGAGGATAATGCCAATAGAATCAGCAAAGGAGCGAAATTGCTGTTCGTCTTCCTCGGTAAAAGGGCGATCGCCTGCTTTATTGAGGAGTCGCACCACGGCGACGGCCTCTTGAGGATTTTGGGTGCTAAAAATGGGCATACAGAGAATGCTGCGCGCTTCGTACCCTGATGGTTGATCAATAGCGGGGTCGAAGAACTCATGGGTTTGAGCATCAGTGATATTGAGGGCTTCTCCGGTACAGGCGACATGGCCGAGAATACCCACATCCATAGGTAGGCGAATTTCCTCGGTATGTTTAGAGTCGGAGTTCCCCTCGCCGTCAGTTTCGTTGTTTTCGGGAGAGGTTTTGTACCAAAGCTGACCCTTGCTGCGATTAATCAAAAAAATGGTAGTGCGATCGGCTTCTAAGATTTGTCCGATTTTGAGAGTAAAGGCATCGAGAAGCTGTTCGAGGAGGGTTTCGATCGCTTCATTGTTAATCAGTTCGATAGCTCGGAGAAATTGTTGAAATTCTGCGGTAATGAAATCGAGAATACAAATAAACTCTCCCATTGGCAGATTTTTTACACGATCTGCCAACAAGCCCATGCGATTAACTTGAGTCAATGTAGCCAGAATGCTACCTGCGTGGGAAACTGTCATGGGTCGGGGTTAAATTGACAAAGGACTCCATCTGAACGGTTTATCCCCCGATTCAGTAGCCTAAAAAGGAAGAAGCAAGGAACAGCAATAATCCATTCCTTGTCTCAAGTCTACGGGTTTCCTCTCAGCTAGGCAACAGAGGGCAGTGATTGACGAGCTAAAATATTTTGATAATAGCGTCTCAGTTGGCTAGTGGCAGCAGCCCACCCCCAGCGTTCGGCTTCTAATCGGGCATTTTGTCGCAACCTTTCCCGCTCATCACTATGGGATAACAGTCTACTGGTGGCTTTGATGGCTCCTTGTTCATCCCTGGGGTCAAACAGATAGCCATTTACTCCATCAGTGACAATATCGGGAATTCCCCCAGACCGCGCGGCTACTACGGGGGTTCCTGCGGCCATAGCCTCGAGGAGGACTAAACCTAGGGTTTCTGTCCGGGAAGGGAAAATGAAGGCATCAGCGCAGGCGTAAGCGGCCGCTAATTGTTCTCCCCGCAGATAACCCACAAAGTTGGTGGGAGTTCCGGCGAAATGTTGTTCTAGGTTTTCTCGGTTCGGACCATCTCCGACTAGGGCTAGACGGGCGTTGGGTATTGCTGCTAGAATAGGTTTAATGCGATCGATTTCTTTTTCGGCTCCTAGTCTCCCCACATACAACAGTAGGGTATCGTCTGGGTTTCCCATACTGAGGCTCGCGCGCATTTCTTTAGTGGCTTTGTGGGGCTGGAACAGTTCTGTATCCACCCCCCTCTGCCATAGGTCTACCCGTTCAATGCCATGATTGCGTAATTCCTCAACCATAGCTGTGGAGGTACACAGGTTTAACATAGCCTGATTATGGGCTGTACGCAATAACCCCCACAGGAATTCCTCCAGCATTCCTAAGCCGTAGTGGTGCAGGTATTGGGGTAGATGGGTATGGTAGGAGGCTACTAACCCGACGTTGAGTTTTTTACCATAATATAAGCCACTTAAGCCTAATACAGCCGGGTTAGCCACATGGATAATATCTGGTTTAAATTCGGCTAATTTTGCCCCAATTCCCGGATGAGGAAGACCGATTTTGAGTTCGGGATACATAGGGAGAGGAAATCCATCTACACCGTAGATTTGACAGCCTTTATATTCGGTTAATCCACCTTCTGGAGAAACTATTAGCACCTCATCACCTAGGCGATTTAGTTGTTCGGCGGTATGACATAAACGGGTAACAATCCCATCTATTTTCGGTAAAAATGTTTCAGTAAAAAGGGCGATTCTCATAAAAATTTAGCGCGGCTTGTCAAATATTTTGGAGGGCTTTAGAGACCATAAAAAACGAGTCTTTAAAACTACAGTCATCACCATAGTAAAATTTACCCAGTTTTAGCTATCCGAGGTAAGAGGTTGATTATTATTGGCGGCTGGTGTGACAGTCGGTGATAACAGTCGATACTTCAGCAGGAAGCCAAAATATGCGAAAACGGCAATGATAGCTGTACCAATACCTACAGGACTAGGAACCCAGAAAATGGCTTCGAGTCGGTTAATCTCTCCAGGTTTGAGAGTCCATACTACCAACTTGCCGTTTTCTTCTGTGGTCGGGTTGGAGTCAGAGTCGGGGTTGCCGTCTCCTATGACCCGCGCCCCCCAAGGAGTAATCAGCCTAAATTCTAGGTCGATCAGGTTTTCTGCCCCAACAATAACGTTATCCTCGCTGGCTACTAGGGCTAGGGATGTTAGGTCTAATTCTAGGTTAATCCGATTACGCAGAGCAAATATTAAGTTATTTTGCTTTAAACGCAAATCTGAGGCAAATTGTGGTAGTTGCCCTTCTGTAGCCGGAAGCGATCGGCTAGAGGGGGGGGTCATGGGGTTAAAAAAGGCGCTAAATTTTTTCTGCAAATCTGCCCCATTGTCAAAGGGGATAGTAACTTCAATCTCCTGATTGGACAATTGTTTAGCTTTACCGTTGAGAAGTTTGGCGCGACGACGCAGACTCGGAAGCCACTCATCTAAAGCGTCAGATCCGAAGTTAGTCACTCCTTCGGCTAACCGGATATGCTGGACAATTTTGCCGTGGGTCTGATCAGAAAATTCAATCCCTATATCGGAGTGAACACATCCCCCCAGCATCAGGGAAACTAAACAACTGATGATCAGAACTCGCAATCGTTTCAACATCCAACTTGGCCTCACCAGAAAATCGGCTGCTCATCTGTTTCTCATCAAACCCGATCGCCAAACCATTGTCAATTGCTGAGGGGTTAATTTTTAATTCCTGTGGTAGCAATGCCTCGGATGAACTGTCGCTGACCCAACAGGAATAAGATCACCACGGGGACAGTGGCAATAACTACGGCGGCCATTAGTAGTTGCCAACTGCTGGTAAACTGTTCCTGAAATTCGGCTAAAGCTAGTTGTACGGTTCTTAACTCGGGTCTGGTGGTAAATACCAAGGGCTTGAATAAATCATTCCATTCGCCAATGAAGGTAAATAGAAACAGGGTTACTAGGGCAGGACGGGCTAGGGGTAGCATAATTTGGGTGAGAATTTGCCAACGGTTGGCCCCGTCAATGGTGGCCGCTTCCTCTAAGGCTACGGGAATGGTGATGAAATATTGGCGTAACAGAAAAATCCCGAAGCCATTGACGGCTGTGGGTAGGATTAAAGCCCAGTAGGAGTTGAGTAAATGACCCCATTTGAGGACGAGAAAAATGGGAACTACTAATAATTGAAAGGGAATGACCAAAGTCGCCAACACTACTAAGACGATCGCCTGGCGGCCGCGAAATTTGAGTCGCGCTAAGGCATAACCCGCTAAGGCTGAGGTGATCACCTGAAAGGCGGTTACAGATAAGGCGACAAAGGTGGAATTGGCGAAGGCTAACAGGAAGTTACCCCGCTGCCATGCCTCTTGGTAGTTTTTCAGGGTAAGCTGAGAACTCTCGACGGCACTAGGTTCTGATAGGGAGGATCCTACCACAATCACTAGGGGTAGTAGGACAATGGCCGCCCCCACCAGTAACAACAACAGGGTCAGTACCTGAAAAAAAGTAGTCCAGTTTACAGATTTTTTCATAAAGTTGAGTTATAAGGCGATCGCTAATTGGATTAAGATAAACTTATCAAAAATGCTATGATCATTAAGTTTAACTGGGTAGGTCAGGAACTAATCCTAGAAAATCCTACAAAGTTGGTCAATTCCTGGAATAAATAGATAAAGTAAACTATAAGTGCGAGACGTTTAGGAGTCAAATAAGGCTGCAATGCCTGAAATAACCTCCTAGTGGGACTTTCACCCCTTGGTGAAATATAAGGGACTCGTACCCTGACCATCCCATAACTGTTTATATGTCCCAACGTTTG